>NZ_JADEVX010000066.1:0-22301 GCF_015207925.1 Microcystis sp. LEGE 00066
TTGCGTGGGAATAATATCCCAATCGATCGGAGGGCGCAAGCTTTGCGCCCCTACAGTAACGGATTTTGTCCACAATGTAGGGGCGAACTGCGTTCGCCCAAAAGGTACATTATCAAAGCGCAAGTCCCCAATCCAGATAAAAATGGTATCAGTGGGGAAAAAGCTCACCCCTAGGAGTCCTGTAAAAAAATTAATTCAGCCGGCGTTACCGCTCCTTTTTCGGTAATGATAGCGGTGATTAAAGCGGCGGGAGTAACATCGAAGGCAGGGTTATAAAAATTAACATTTCTAGGGCAAAGGGTTGTCGTCCCCACCTGATAAATTTCGGCACTATCGCGCTGTTCGATCGGTATCCCCGTACCATCCTTAAGGGAAAAATCCACCGTCGATAGCGGCGCGGCCACATAAAAAGGCAGATTATGAGCTTTTGCCACCACCGCGAGGGAATAGGTGCCGATTTTGTTGGCCGTGTCCCCATTGGCCGCAATGCGATCGGCCCCAACGATCACCGCATCGATCAGTTTTTGCTGCATACAGTGGGCCGCCATGCTATCGGTGATCACGGTGACGGGAATTCCCTCCCGCGCACATTCCCAGGCGGTTAATTTTGCCCCTTGCAACCTTGGCCGGGTTTCATCTGCATACACTTGTATTAATCTACCAGCCGTCCAAGCGGAACGAATTACCCCTAAAGCAGTGCCATAACTGGCCGTGGCTAGGGACCCAGTATTACAGTGGGTTAAAATTGTCAGTTTTTCCGGTTGCTCCGGCAGCGCCAATAAACCATGATGACCGATCGCCCGACAGGTTTCCACGTCTTCTTTTTGGATATTGTGGGCAGTTTCCAGGAGATTTTTGCTAATTATTGCCACTTCTGGGCCACTTTCCCTGGCCACTTTTAACATTCGCTCGATCGCCCAGAATAAATTCACCGCCGTGGGCCGGGTTTGGGCTAATCGATCGGCTATTCTAGTTAAATCAGCCAGAAATTCCTCTTTCTGGTTGGTTTTAATTTCCTGCGCTCCTAAAACCATACCGTATGCAGCCGCTACCCCGATCGCCGGGGCGCCGCGGACAATCATCGTTTCGATCGCCCGGGCCATGGCTTCACTGCTGGTGATCTCAACTTCCCCATACTCCATGGGTAAACGGGTTTGATCGATCAGCCAGACTTTGTTATCTTGCCAACGCACGGGATAGATTGAGTTATTCTCGGCATTGTTTGTGGTCATAATTAGTAATCTCCGTAATAGTTGCAAAATTTTGGTTTTTTTTAAGAGGTCTAGTCTCGTGCGCTCTAGTTACTTTAAGCGATCGAGCTTGGATTTTGGTCATAACTAGATGGCTCTACCGAACCTGTCATGTAAAACTATCAACAACTCGTGCTTATAAGGCTTGTATACTAAGGCTTTGAGTTTTTGTTAGATTGATATTTATCAACTTTAGAGCATTGCTGGGCAGAGAGGGAGCTTGAGGAATTTTCTACAGTGTAAGTTCGGAAGAACCAACTAGATTAGGGTTTAATCTTATATATCCCGAATTTTATCCTTTGTATTCTTGTCTAAGTTTTTGTACTCTTTCTATCTCTTTTTCGGTCGGGTGTAGAGTTTTTTTTGCGGGTGATTCTCAAGCGTTCGGCTATTCTTGCCACTGTGGTCACACTTAACAATATACCGGTTCTTTCTAGGAATAGTTTCGATAGTTCGGCTAGAGTTGCGTCATTATTTTCCTCAATCAAATCACCGAGGGCGATCATCTGTTCTGGCGTAAGTTTTAAATGACGGCCACATCGATAAGTCTTCGGTCGAATATCTCCCGTTTCTCGAGATTGCTTCAAAAGCTTTTGTACGAAACTTAAGGTTACACAGAATCTTTTCGCTAATTGTCTTTGAGAGATGGGTTCGTTATAATAACAGTCTAGGATTTTCTGACGGAACTCTACTGGATAGGATTTCATTTTTTGTACAATTTAGCTATCGATAACATTATACTCATTGAAGACATTATGCTGCTGGGTCGATTGTACCCAGTAATCAGTAGTTCAAAAGTCAATACAAATGCTTTAGGGTAAGGGTTTGCTGATTTTTTTGGACAGGAAGTTCGGGAATAAAAAAATAATTTCCTGTCTCCTGACGGCCGACAATTGATGTTTACTTTTCCTCCGGTCTTCTTGCTGCTAATTGGTCTAAAATTTCGGCGTGAACTTGGCGAGTAATTGGATAAAAATAGGCAAGAATTAAACTAATGATCAGAAAAAATGCCGGTAAAGGCGCAATTGCTAGGCGAATTGCTATTAAAGCACTATCCGGCTGCAGGGGAATTGCTTCTCCTGGTATTCTCGGTTTAAACCCCGATGTTTCTAGAGCAATACCGACAATAAATAACCCCAAAGCTAAACCAATTTTTTGCAAAAGTACCATAAAAGCATAAAAAATACCTTCTCGACGTTTTCCTGTTTCTAATTCGTCTAATTCAATCACATCAGGAACCATTGACCAAGGAATTAAATAGGCCACAGATACGCCAAATCCCGCCAAAACTGCCAAAATATACATTAAAGTTATTTCTCCTGGTTGGAGCAAAAATAAACCAATTTGGGCAATAATCCAGAATATCATCCCTAAAAAATAGACTATCTTTTTGTCTAATTTTTGACTAACTGCTTGCCAAAAAAATAACATCGCTAAAGCTGTCCCCTGTACTGCTAAAGCGACTAAACCCGATTCTGCTTCCGATAGTCTCATGTAGCTGACGACATAGTAAACCAAAATCGAGGCGGTTAATTGTACTCCTAACCAAGCACAAAGATAGATGCCAATAACATATAAAAAGGGACGATTACCAAAGACTATTTTTAATTGTTCTTTCAGGGGAATAGTTTCGGTATTATCAGCAGCTTCTCTCTGTTTAATTGCCGCACCATCCCTGAGATGATTTTCAGTTTTACCATAGTAAATAGTTAAACCAGAAACTATCCCTTCTATTCCTAATAAAATTGTGGAAATAGCGATAAAATCTCTGGGATTTCCCCCAATTTTTCCTACTCCATAGACCAAGGAAAGCGCACCAATAACTATAAAAGCAATTGCCAAAACTCTTTTCTGAGCGGGATTGAGAATCGCTTTTGCTCCTCGTTCTTGTAAAACTAAAGCGCACCAAATAACTGCTATAATTGAGATTAAAGCACAAACTACACCTAACAATAAAAAAGCTTTATGGAGATCATTGGCATAGGACGATGAGACGAGAATATAGAGAATTAATGAGAGAATGCTACCCCCGATCGAAAAGGCAAAACGAAAACTATTTAAGCGGGTTCTCTCATTATAATCATAAGTTAATTCAGGGGTGAGCGCCTGGTAGGGAAGATTGACTACCGTGTAGGTTAAATTAAAAATAATGCCGATAAAAATATAATATAAAAATAACCATAATTGATTATTAGTCGGGATTAACCACAGTAAAAAATAGCTAATTCCGAAGGGAATCGACCCCAATAACATCCATGGTAAGCGACGACCCCAGATAGTACGAGTTTGATCGCTCCACATACCAATGATCGGATCGTTAATAGCGTCGAAAATTCTCACCACCATCAGCACACTACCGGCTAATCCTGCCGATAATCCTGCCACATCAGTGAGGAAAAATAGCAGGTAAAATACTGAGATATTGGCAGTGATAGCCGGTCCTAAATCGCCAGCACCATAGGCGATTTTTGTGGTTAAATTGAGTTTTTCATAACTTAAATGAGCCATAAACGCAATTACAGAGATTAAAATAAGCTTAACTGTTCTGGGGGCATTGTCAACCTTTTTCACCCAATATCCAAGAGGTCTAATTATTTTAAGGCCATGGTAATTAAACCCTGTTGACCGAGAAGAATTTCCCGCAGCAGCGTACAAATTCCCACCCAAATAATCGGAGAAATGTCAACTCCTCCCAAGGGGGGTATGAGTTTACGCACGGGGATTAAAAAAGGTTCTGTTGGCCAGGCAATAATATTAAAGGGGAAGCTATTTAAATTTACCTGTGGATTCCAAGTCAGCACGATCCGTAAGATAAACAAAAGGGTCATCAACCCTAACATAATTCCCAATGTCCAACTTAATGCGATCGCTGTGTCCATAGTCTCCAATCCCGTCTTTTTTACTGATTATCTTCCCTAAAATATAACAGTTTTTGTCTCATAATCACTGCAGCACCCTGCCAGTTATTCTTGTCAACCTCCTGGATAAAAATGCCGACAGAAAAAGTCCCCATAGGGCTTGACAAACCAGCCAGACTTGACTTATACTCTTCTTATAGTGGGAATCCGTGTCGCCCTGGAGACCCTCTCTTTTCAGGCCAGATGCAGAAGTAACTTAAAGATGACAGAATTTCGCATCGAGAAAGACAGCATGGGAGAAATCCCCGTACCTGCCGATAAACTTTGGGGAGCGCAGACCCAAAGATCCCTACAATACTTTAGTATCGGTGATAATCTCATGCCCCGGGAGATGATCGCATCCTATGCCATTCTCAAAAAAGCCTGTGCGATTGTCAATCAGCAAAAAAATCGTCTCAGTCAGGAGAGAAAAAACCTTATCTGTCAAGTCTGCGATGAAATTTTAGCCGGACAACACGCAGATAACTTTCCCCTCTACGTTTGGATGACGGGAAGTGGCACCCAGTTTAACATGAACATCAACGAAGTCATCTCCAATCGTTGCAGTCAACTGACGGGGAATCCTCTGGGTAGCAAAACGCCCGTGGATCCTAACGATCATGTTAATATGTCCCAATCGACTAATGATTCCTTTCCCTCGGCCATGTATATTGCCGTTGCCTTGGCAGTCAAGGAAAAATTAATTCCCAGTCTGCAACTATTACGGAATAGTCTCGATGAAAAGGCGCAATTATGGGCAAATATAGTTAAAATTGGTCGCACTCACCTACAGGATGCCACCCCTTTAACCCTCGGACAAGAATTCTCCGGTTATGTGGGTTTATTAGATGATGGCAGCGATTGGCTAGAAAAATGTCTAGAAAAAGTCTATCGTTTATCCTTGGGAGGAACAGCAGTGGGTACAGGAATTAATGCTCCTCCAGATTTTGATCGAGATGTGGCTGCCGAAATCGCTAATCTGACCAAATTACCCTTTATTACTGCTCCTAATAAGTTTACCGTGCAAGGTTCCCACGATGCTCTGGTTTTCTTGAGCGGGGGACTGAAAACTATTGCTAGTTCCCTCTATAAAATTGCTAATGATATCCGTTTACTTAGCTGTGGTCCCCGTTGTGGAATCGGAGAATTACAGCTGCCAGAAAACGAACCGGGTTCTTCAATTATGCCGGGGAAAGTTAACCCCACCCAATGCGAAGCTTTATCGATGATAGCAGTGCAGGTGATAGCTAATGATTTAGCGGTGACGATGGGAGGCGCTGGGGGACATCTGGAGATGAATGTTTATAAACCGCTGTTGATTCATAATCTCATGCAGTCTATCCGTTTGCTCACGGATGGTTGCGCTAATTTCTGTCAGTTTTTGGTTAAGGGGATGACTGCTAATCAAAAACAAATTGAGACTTTTTTAAATCAATCCTTGATGCTGGTGACTGCTCTAAGTCCCGTGATTGGCTACCAAAAGGCTGCCTACGTCGCTCATTATGCCCTAAAAAAGGATTTAACACTGAAAGTGGCAGCCTTGCAACTAGGATACATCGAGGAAGAGGATTTTGATCGCATTGTTGACCCCGCTAAGATGGTCAATCCCTACGTTGCCGATGGTTAATTCTGTGAGGGGATAACTGCCACAAAAATCAGAGGTCGCAGGCAGGCACGGATTCCCATTATACATATAAGTATATGGCAAGCGGCGGGATTTGTCAAGCCCCGCCGGTCAAAATTTCTCCTAAACTTGGGTGATGATAACGAAGAAAACAAACAGAAAAATCATCAATGCTCCTGTCATGCGGAAGAAGGATTTAGGAAGATTAATAATTTTCTCCAGTTTCAGGAAACCCACCAGAAAATAAGCGACGATTGCTAGGAGAATCGGTACAACTAAGCGCAAGATTGCGCCAAGGGGACTAAAGAAAAACTCACCGATTTTATAGCGGGGTGTATCTTCTTCCTCGTGAGGAGGAATAGTTACACTTGTCCAAGTTTCTCCCCCATCGGTGGAACGAAAAACTGTAGTTTTAGCGCCACCAAAACCGAATAAAGTTTTATCTTGAGCATAATTAGGAGAAAACTGGACGGAGATACCAGAGGAAGGGATACTATGAATTTTCACTAGGGGTATTTTAGGATCACCAATTGATTTAAAAGTTTCCCCACCATCGGTAGATTTAAACAAACCATCTCCCTGTAAACTAACCATTACCGTGCGATCATTAGCGTAATTAGGAGAGATAGCAATGGTTTCTACCGAAGTATTGGGATTGAACCCCGGTTTCTCTAATTTTGTCCAACTTTTAGCCCCATCTTTGCTGACAAACAAACCAGAAACTGTCCCAGCAAAAATAGTTCCATCCTTGGGATAATTGGGAGACATTGCCAACTGTACATTAGGGGTTTTTGATAGAGGTGTTCCTTGGCTGACATTTTTCCAAGTTAGTCCACCATCAACACTTTGATAAATACCCTCTTTTCCCGTGACAAACAAAGTTTTATCCTTAGCAAAATCGGGGGAAGCTACCATAGCAGGGGCATAATTACCGAAAATTCTGCCCACTTCACTAATATTTTTAACCGTATTTCCTCCATCGGTAGAACGAAATATTCTACCCTGCTGATTGGTGAGAAAAAGAGTTTTATCCTTGGCAAAATCTGGGGAAGGAACTATCCTCGGACCGCGGACTTTCTGATCAATTTCGATAATTTTCCATAAATCACCACCGTTAGCGGATTTGGCAAATCTATTGCGTAAAAACCCAGCAAAAATGGTTCGATCCTGTCCATAGTTAGGAGAAAAGGCAATGTCAAAGAAACGACGGGGATCTTGTCCTGATTCTTCGGGATCTTTACCAAGTCGATAAACTTCTAAACCACGATTAATTGGTGTCCAAGTTTCCCCTTTATCCCGACTGATGAAGATATTGCCTATATAATTAGCAATGACGACAGTACCATCCTGGGCATAATTAGGAGAAACCGCCATAGCTATAACTGTTGCCCGGGCTAAAGTTTCTATTTCCTGCCATTGTTTGCCGCTATCTGTGGTTTTAAATAAGCCATTAAATCCCCCCAAAAACATCGTATCTTTAACGACTTTTAAATCCATAAAATGGGGAACTTTATAATCATCAGCCTGTTTATCTTTGGTTAAACCCTCGCTCATTTTTTTCCAACTTTTGCCCCCATCCTGAGAAACATACATTCCGTCATGCCAAGTAATAGCATAAAGAGTGGAGTTTTGAGCATAGTCGGGAGAAATAACGATGTCTTCGATGATTTTATCCTTAATTCCTTCGTTAACAGCTTGGAAGGTTTTACCATCATCAACGGTTTTAAAAATACCCGCTTCTTTTGTGCCGACAAAAAAGGTTTTATCCCTGTCTAAATTAGGAGAAAAAGCAATTGTATCCACTGCCCCCACATTAGCAGCTAAAGGGAGATTCTGCCAAGTTTTCCCCCCATTGGAGGAAGTGTATAATTTACCCTGTTCATCCCCGAAAAAAATTCGCCCTGGATTGTTGGGAGTAATAGCTAGAGAGGTTATCAGTGCCGTGGTGGGGAAAATATTTGACCAATTTTTACCACCATCTTCGGTTAAATAAACCCCTTTTTCTAATCCCACTGCTGCTGCTATATTGGGATCGGAAGGGGCAATTTCTAGGAAGTTAATAAAGTTAGTTTCTAAACCCTGATTAACTTTCTGCCAAGATTCCCCCGCATCTTCACTTTTATAAATACCATTGGATCTTGAAGCTAGATAGAGAATATTTTTATTGAGGGGAGATAGGGATAAGGAACTTAATTCCCCCGTATAATCTAAACCTTGAATTAATCTTGTCCAGTTGCTACCTCCATCGCTAGACTTATAAAAGTTATTTCGCACCAAGATATATACTGTATTATCTGTCTGGAAATCAGGAGAAACTTCCACTTGACTAATCACATCATGGGGACGATGGGCAAAAGCAGCATTACCCCAAAGACAAAAAACTGTAGCGATTATCAATAAAATGAGATTAAACCTGTGGACGAATCTCCGCAAACTTTGGCGATTAATCATACTTAAACTACTAATATCGAGGATAAAAATTGACCTAATCTAGCAAAGGGCGATCAAAATTTAAGCAAGGGTTCTGTAGGAGCATAGACGAAAATGGCGATTATAACCATTACTAAAATCAGGCTTATTTGCTATCAGCATAGATTAGAGCCAATCGCTACACTTTGATTGTTGTAGAGACTCATTGCCTTTTGTAACCCTTGTTTGAGACCAAGTTCGATCGCTTTTCTGGACAAGTCTAACACTTTCAAGATGACTTCGTTTTCTTGGGGGGTGAATCGGCCTAAAACGTGGGAAATAGTGGCTTTTTCGCTTGATTTACCGATTCCTATGCGTAAACGAGCGAAGTTTTCCGTGCCAACGTGGGCAATCATCGATTTAATACCGTTGTGTCCGCCAGCCGATCCCGATAGACGGATTCTCAACCGGCCCAGGGGCAGATCCATATCATCGTAAATGACTAAAATCGACTCTGGAGCTAGTTTATACCAGTCCAGCACCGATCGCACCGATTGCCCGGAGCGATTCATATAGGTTTGGGGTTTCAAGAGACGAATTTTGCATGGGAAAGGACCGTCACCCTCGGCGATAAAACCTTGAAATCGCTTGTTTTCCTGCCAAGATAACCCCCAATCCCGCGCTAATGAGTCCACAGCTTCAAAACCGATATTATGACGGGTGCGATCATATTTGGGTTCGGGATTGCCCAAACCGATAATTAGCTGAGGAATGATTAAATTAGGGGTTTTATCGGAATTCATAGGGGAAAATCGGGTTTTTAACCAGGACCCGACTCTTATTATCACCGAATTAGCACTCCGAGCGCTGGAACAAAGTTTCTAGATAAACCTTGGCACAGCTATTTTGTTCCTCAAAATTCATCCTTTCGGGGGATTGACAATTAAGCAGAAAAAATGATAAAGCCGCCGTAAACACACCATCTTGATCCCAACCGGGGTGAGTTTCTAGGTATTGTTGTAGGGATTGGTGGAGAATTTCGGGGATTTCTGCCAAGATACTGACTGATGTATTCATATCGTTTACCTCTGATCGGAAGTGGGGAAATCCCTGACTGGTGCAGTGGACAGTAAGGACTATTGTGAGCCAAGTTGGAGGGAGTTGCAATATTACCAGATGTAAAGGAATGCTTTAGAAAAACTTAATATTTACGAGGGAATAAGGGTTAGAGCCAGATTTTATTTACTTAACTTAACATTAACTCAGTATCTATCGATGGGGATTTTGACAATCAAGATTAATTTTTTCTAGAAGCAAGTGCCGATTCTATCGCTGTTGCCTGTGGAAAAGTCCGGGTAAACTGTGGAAAACTGGGGAGTGAGTGGGGAAATACCGGGGAATGTATGGGGGAAAACATCGGGGAAAAATAAGATTTGCAAATTTTAGTCAGCAGTGATGCTCAAGACTACTTAGGGTTTGCGGCAAAAAGTTTTTCGTGGGGACAGGGTGTGGGGTGTGGGGTGTGGGGTTTTACCGATTTTGAGGTAGTCAGTTACCTAATTTTCAGGGAAAAAGTCCAGGAATTTTACCCCCGATCACTCCAATTGTCAGCACTTTTTGAGGTCAAAAAAGTCTAAAAGCCTTATCTAACAAGGTTTTTAGATTTATTCAGCAAACCCTACTTAGGCGCTCTTTCCAGAGTACCTTTTCTAGCTTAATGCTGGCTGCTATGCTTTCACCACCAATACGGAACAGGTAGCTTCTGCCACCACGAGACTACTAACAGAATCTTCGATCACCCGTTGAACTCCCGTTAATCCCCGGCTGCCGATCACGATCAGATCAGCATGATAGATATTAGCTAAACGAATAATTTCCTCCGCTGGATCGCCAAAGATGACCTCGATTTCACTAGGGGTAGCAATCTGGGATTGATAGCAGCGCAATTGATCTTCAATGATCTCACGGGAGGGGTGAGGGCGATCCACTGCCGATTCATCTCCCTCCTTACCAAGAATATGGGTGATGATGATGTAAGAATTTGCCGTTAGAGAAAGGGAATTCAAGGACTGAAGGACTCGATGCGATAATTCCCCACAATCTAAGGCAACAACGATATTTTTAAACATTTTGACTAAATCCTGCCACTAAATAAATTTTCAATTAAGATTCCGGAGCAAAAAAATCTATAGACAATTTTATAGGTTATTGCGATCGGTTAAGATTTCGTAACCTGCGGCGGTTACTAAGACAGTATGCTCAAATTGAGCGGAGAGAGCATTATCCATCGTCACCACCGTCCAACGATCGCGCAAAGTTCTGGTATGTTTAGATCCCGCATTGACAATTGGTTCAATTGCCAGAGTCATCCCGGCGCGGAGTTTGACATTGGGTAACTGATTAGTGCGAAAATTAAATACCGAAGGTTCTTCGTGGAGATTTCTGCCGACTCCATGGCCGGTAAAATCTTCTACCACCTGGAAACCGTTAGCTTGAACGTGATCTTCGATCGCTCCTGCGATATCGAGCAGATAATTGCCAGCTTTTACCTGATTTATGCCTTTATATAAAGCTTCTTCCGCCACACGGATTAATTTTGCGGCTTTGGGAGAGACGGAACCGATCGCGATCGTGATACAGGAATCCCCATGATAACCTTGGTAGTAGGCCCCCGTATCTACCTTTAACACAGAACCGGCTTTGAGGCGTTTTTTCGAGCTAGGGATACCGTGAACGACTTCGTTATCGACGGAGGCACAAATCGAGGCAGGAAAGCCATAATAACCTTTAAAACTGGGAGTAGCACCCATTGCGCGGATACGTTTTTCCGCATGAGCATCCAGATCCGCCGTCGTCATCCCGGGTTGAGCGATCTGGGCAATTTCTTTGAGGACTGTGGCGGCAATTTTACCCGCTTGTCGCATAATAACGATTTCTGCGGCGGATTTAGTCTCGATTCCCCGGCGGCTTTTCTGTACTCGCGGTGAACCTACTTGCTCTGGGGTTTTAGTTTCGGGAAAAAGCAGCTTGGTTAGGATGTTCATGGAGATTTGGCTCAGAGTCTTTACCTAACTTAGCATTTTCCCGGCGATCGATAACTGCTCTGAAGAAATCAAGGAGCATCTAGAAAAGCTATAGTAGGGAAAAGGCTATTTTTCTGGCGAGGTGACAATTTATGGCAGTCAAAAAAGAGTTTTCCAGTTTTCAGGAACTGTTGCAAACCACTAATCTTCCCGTGTTAGTGGATTTCTATGCCACTTGGTGTGGTCCTTGTCAAATGATGGCTCCGATTCTAGAACAAACGGGGATCTATTTCAAAAATCGCCTACAAATTGTCAAAATTGATACAGACAAATATCCTAATTTAGCTACTAAGTACGGTATTCAAGCCTTACCCACTTTAGTAGTCTTTAAAAATGGTCAACCGATCGATCGAATCGAGGGAGTGGTGCAGGTTAACCAACTGGTTCAACATTTACAAACTCTGTTGTAAGATGATTTTGAACCAGAACTAGGAGTTAGTGTCATGGCAAAGGCGATTTGGAATGGTGCAGTGGTAGCGGAAAGCGATAACTGCGAAATTGTCGAGGGAAACTACTATTTTCCCCCCGATACCATCAAAGCTGAATATTTCCAACCCAGTAACACCCATACCATTTGTTCTTGGAAAGGAGAGGCTAGTTATTATACTCTCAGGGTAGATGGACAAGACAATAAAGATGCCGCTTGGTATTATCCCGATCCTAAGCCAAAAGCCCAAAATATTAAAGGATATATCGCTTTTTGGCGAGGTGTGAAGGTTGAGAAATGATCGCCATCTACCCCGGCAGCTTCGATCCAGTTACACTCGGTCATTTAGATATTATCGAACGCAGTGTGCCACTATTCGAGCGAGTAATCGTGGCAGTTCTCTGCAATCCCCATAAAAACCCCCTGTTTACCGTCGAACAACGCATAGAACAGATCAGTTACTGTACAAAACACCTGAAAAACGTTGAGATAGACAGTTTTTCAGGATTAACGGTTGAATATGCCAGATTGAAAGGTGCTAAGGTGCTGTTGCGGGGGTTGCGGGTTCTCTCAGACTTTGAAAAAGAACTGCAAATGGCACATACCAATAAAACTCTCTGGGAAGGAATCGAAACGGTTTTTTTGGCCACCACTAAAGAATATAGTTTTTTAAGTAGTAGCGTGGTTAAAGAAATCGCTCAATTCGGTGGCTCCGTCAGTCATCTAGTCCCGGAAAACGTTTCTAGGGATATTTACTCATACTACAGTTAACATACTAAAATACAGTAATGAGGACGATCTGAACCTATGGCGCGCCGAGAACCTAATGATCCCAGAAAAGCAGTACCTAACACTTCTAATAGTGGGGTTCCCAGTCCACCCGTCGATTTCGATATCTATCAGGATTTGGCGCGTCTGCAAGAGATGATTTTTGATAGTTTCCATATCCCCCTCACCCGTTGGACAATGATCGATGAGGGACAGATAGCCGAACAAATCGATCTTATCTATGAAACCGTGCCACCAGCAGTACAGAAAGCTTTAGCAATTTTGCAGGAAGAACAGGAAATTATCACTAAAGCAGAGGAATACGCTCAACAAGTCCTGCGTTCCGCTCAACAAAGAGCCGCCCAAATTCTCGACGAGTCCGGTATTATTCAACAAGCAGAACGGCAAGCGGCCCAAATTCGTCAACGGGTTCAACAGGAATGCGAATCCTTGCAACAACAAACCCTCGATGAAATCGAACAGATGCGTCACAGCACCTTGCAGGAAGTACAACAGTTACGACAAAAAACCCAAGCTGAATGTCATGAAATTCAAAAAGGCGCTGACGACTATGCTGAAGCGGTTTTAGAAGATCTCGATCGACAATTAGGGCAAATGTTACAAGTTATCCGCAACGGTCGTCAACAGGTAAGATCGAAACCAACATCTTCAAAAAATCTACCCGGAGAACGTCCTTAATCAGTTATCAGTTATCAGTTATCAGTTATCAGATGTAAGTTTTAAGTTAAATAGTTAGTTATCTTTATCTTTATCCCTGATTACTGTTTACTATTTACTATTTACTGATCGCTGAAAAGAACCAAACCTCCGATTCCTCACTGATAACTGATAACGGAATTTCATGAATAACCCCTCCTCGAATTCCCCTCTATTCGGACGCTTTCTCAGCGGGTTATTTAGCTGGAAAATTTGGTTATTTCTCCAGATATTTCAAGGTAGTAAAAGCTTTTATAGATTCCTGTATCATTATTTATATCGTCGTCCTAAAATCGATCGCATTCTCGGTAGCGATGTTATCTATATCCCTGAGAAAAAACTTTATAGCATTCCCCTCGATGTGCTGAAAATGGAGCAGCAAATGGTTAATATTGATCGCCAGCAGTTGACTTCTGTTACCACGTGGAAAGTTAAAACAATTCATCCCACCATCACCGAAACCGAGATCCAATTCCACGATATTACAGTCGATTTACAACAGGTACACCTGATTAAATCAGATCTTAATAACTACGATTATATTAACACTCGCCGCTTGGCTCCTCTGGTGAAAACCTTGCTTTTTGAAATTAACCCCAAAATTGCCAGTTTAGTAGAAAAGAAAAATCAATTAAATAGACTGCGAAATCTGGCCGCATCTTCGGAAATTTTTCACTCACAAACTCCATTGTATGATCGAGCAATTAATCAAGTCCAGCTAATTATCGATCAAGCGGAAACTTTGAGACAAGAATGTTTAAAATTTATCCGAGAAACCCTAATCGAACGGGAATTAGTCCAATCCGATATCGATAGCAATCTCGTTGATTGTAACCTCGATTTTGCCAGTCAATATCAACTAATTCAAGAAAAATATCAACTCTGGAAAGAAGAAGTACAAGCTTATTTTGAATTAAAAGATTCTTCTCTACTTAAAAATTAACTATCACCGTCAGTAATCAGTTATCAGTAATCAGTTATCAGTTATCAGTTACAGGATTTATTAAACCTCTTGCATAATTAATTTGTGAAGGTTCAAAAACGGCAAAAGTAAGGATTAAATTGCATAAAATATGTAAATAGACCATTTAATTAATTATTATTCATTCTTAATTCTCCTGACTCCTGACTCCTGACTCCTAACCCTAACAACAATTTTTGATTTTTACAAGAGGTCTATTATTATGTCCAATTTAACGGCAATTCGTGAACATATTTTTGCTTGGGGAAAACGCACCTATATCATGGGTGTTTTGAACGTTACTCCCGATAGTTTTAGTGATGGGGGAGAATTTGACAATGTTGAAAATGCCCTGCTACAGGCGATGAAAATGATCGAGGCTGGGGCTGATATAATCGATATCGGTGGTCAATCCACCCGTCCGGGAGCGCAAGAAATTAGCCTAGAAGCAGAATTATCGCGAGTTATCCCCGTAATCACCGCTATTCGACAACAAAGTTCTATTCCTATCTCTCTCGATACCACTAGAGCGATCGTGGCGGCCGAAGGTATCGCCGCCGGGGCCGATTTGATCAATGATATTTCCGGGGGAACCTTCGATCGCCTATTATTGCCCACGGTGGCTAAATTGGCCGTTCCCATCATCCTCATGCACCTGCGGGGCAATCCGCAAACGATGCAATCTCTAACACATTATGATGATTTAGTCAAAGAAATTAAAGAATTTTTACAGGATCGCGTTAAGGAAGCTGTACAGTGGGGTATTGCTAGGGAAAATATTATCATCGATCCGGGGATTGGTTTCGCCAAAACTGGGACACAAAATCTTGAGTTATTGCGAGAATTAAAGCAATTTCGGGATTTAGATTTACCTATTTTGATTGGATTGTCGAGAAAACGCTTTATTGGCGAGATTACAGGCAAAGATGACCCAAAAGAACGAGTTTTCGGAACGGCGGCGGCCTGTGCTATAGCGATCGCTAAGGGGGCCGATATCCTGCGCGTCCATGATGTGGCTGCGATCGTAGATGTGAGTAAAGTGGTGGACGCAATCGAGCGAAGTTGAAAATTTTGCTAGTCTTAGAATCATCCACAGTTTGATCGAAATTAGCGATGAATAGCCAACTGACCAGCGATTATTGTATGTTACCCGTGATTCGATCTCCCCGGGATTATCAAGTTTTTCGCATTAGCGCTGGGGATACGAATCGTTTAGCGATCGTCTTTGATTCTACCGTAGCGGGGGATTCCTTGACCGTTTGTGTGGAAATTTTCGATCCCCACGGTCGCACCCCTACTCATCGTCATCATTTTGCCGTAGAAATGTTTTTTATCCTCAAAGGGGAGGGAATGGCTATCTGTGATGGTAAAGCGATTCCCCTGGGGCCGGGGGATAGTTTATTAGTCCGTCCCACGGGTATTCACGAGATTAGAAATGTGGGGGACGGAAGACTTTATGCACTATGTTTTATGGTTCCCAATGAGGATTTTTCGGAATTAATTCGCAATGGCATCCCAGAGGAGTTAGACGCAGAAGATTTAGAGGTGTTGATGGGAACTATTAAAGGATAATCAAGCAATATCATCCCTTAAATTTTGGGCTTTTTTTTCAGGAAAAGAGCGATAAAAAAGGTAAAGGTTCCTCCCAGAAGGCCGAAGATTAGCCAATTTAATCTTGGATAGCCTTTATTGATAGCGATGATTGTAGCAATGGCACCGATGAGACAATGCCAGAAAAAAAGCAACAAGAATAAATCCAAGCTCGGGGAAATATCACCAATTAGTTTCATATTTTATCAGTAGAGCGAATAGAATTTTTCCAATGACCGAATCCCTGACCCGATTTTATGTTTATTCACATCTATAAGTATTTCTCTTATTTTTTTGTCCAAGGCCATTTTGTTCCCATCTCGGTTAAAGCTGAAAAAACTAGATAGAGAATGAGAAGGGTAACACCAAAGAGAAAAGTCAATAAGTCGTTATTCATCGAGTTATCACTGATAGGTTAAAGGTCACTGATTCGCTACTATCCATTTGTCCACTACTTAGCGACTGCTGTTTTTCTAGACTGTTAAAACAGGTTTAATTATTGTTGCTGTTGTGCCAAATAGTTAAGCACTGTGTCCAGAGTTAAGTCTAAGCGTTCCGAGATTTGTTGCGGGGTTAAACCGAGGTCTTGCAGTAGAGAAATTGTTTTCAATTTTTGCAAGTTTATTCCCTGTTCAATTCCCTGTTCAATTCCCTGTTCAATTCCCTGTTCAATTCCCTGTTCAATTCCCTGTTCAATTCCCTGTTCAAAAGCTTCTTGATAGAAACGAGTTTGTTTTAGGTCTTGTAGTTCCAACATAGCTTCTATTTCCTCTCGACTTTTTTGGGGTAACTTATAAATGATTATCGTTTCGATTAAATCAATGACATTTCTCTGCACTAAGCGATCGCTGACTTCTCTTTGAGCCTGTTTAATTAAAATCTTAGCAGAATTAACAGCTTGACTCTCACTTTCCGTAACCAATTTGATCAGAGCGATCGCTAAGGAAGGAGTCTCGTCATTTGGCAATTCATCCAGATAGATTCTTTTAACCCTTGCTAGGGATAAAAAATCGGCAAATTGCTGGGGATGTTCTCGCTCAATTTCTCGACTAGGATAAATAACAACTATCTGCCAGGGTGACAAAGGTTTATACTGTCTAAGATACAAGAAAAGTTCCGAAAATAATCGATAATATAGGTCTTCATCCTTTTGAAACTGCACTTCTACCAGATAAAAAGGCAAATTTTCCAGATTATCGAGCGGCAAAAATAAACCATCTAATCGGAAAGCTAGTTGTTTGACTTCTTGGGAAGTAAATCGATAATTGCTAACCCTAGCATCGGGTTGAGCGATTAATTCAAAGAACGAATCGGGAAAATCGAGAAACATTCGATAGAATATGCTGTCAGTTTTCATGTCATTGCTGATAGCTTAAAGGTCACTGATTTACTACTATTCATTTGCCAACTACTTAGAAATTGCTGCTTTTCTAGATTGTTGAAACAGGTTTGATTATTGTTGCTGTTGTGCCAAATAGTTAAGCACTGTTTCCAGATTCAAGTCTAAGCGTTCTGAGATTTGTTTTGGGTTTAAACCGAGGTCTTGTAGTAGAGGAATTATTTTCAATTTTTGCAAGTTTATTCCCTGTTCAATTCCCTGTTCAATTCCCTGTTCAAAAGCTTCTTGATAGAAACGAGTTTGTTTGAGGTCTTGTAGTTCCAACATAGCTTCAATTTCCTCTCGACTGCTGTTTTTCTAGACTGTTGAAACAGGATTGATCATTGTTGCTGTTGTGTCAAATAGTTAAGCACTGTTTCCAGATTCAAGTCTAAGCGTTCCGAGATTTGTTGCGGGGTTAAACCGAGGTCTTGCAGTAGCGGAATTGTTTTCAATTTTTGCAAGTTTATTCCCTGTTCAATTCCCTGTTCAATTCCCTGTTCAATTCCCTGTTCAATTCCCCGTTCAATTCCATCTCCAAAAGCTTCTTGATAGAAACGAGTTTGTTTTAGGTCTTGTAGTTCCAACATAGCTTCTATTTCCTCTCGACTTTTTTGGGGTAACTTATAAATGATTATCGTTTCGATTAAATCAATGACATTTCTCTGCACTAAGCGATCGCTGACTTCTCTTTGAGCCTGTTTAATTAAAATCTTAGCAGAATTAACAGCTTGACTCTCACTTTCCGTAACCAATTTGATCAGAGCGATCGCTAAGGAAGAAGTCTCGTCATTTGGCAATTCATCCAGATAGATTCTTTGGTTCTTCGGTTTGTGTTATGCAATGGACTGGGGTTATAAGGGATGGAACCCTTATGTAGAAAGGCATTTGGCGATTTTTGTCAATTGTTTTTTATCTAGAGCGAACTCATCAATTAAGTCTCTTGCCAGAGAAGGATTTAGTCAATTTATGCCCCCCTATCGAACCATAACAAGTAACGAAGAGCCGATTCTTTTAACCCTTGCTAGGGATAAAAAATCGGCAAATTGCTGGGGATGTTCTCGCTCAATTTCTCGACTAGGATAAATAACAACTATCTGCCAGGGTGACAAAGGTTTATACTGTCTAAGATACAAGAAAAGTTCCGAAAATAATCGATAATATAGGTCTTCATCCTTTTGAAACTGCACTTCTACCAGATAAAAAGGCAAATTTTCCAGATTATCGAGCGGCAAAAATAAACCATCTAATCGGAAAGCTAGTTGTTTGACTTCTTGGGAAGTAAATCGATAATTGCTAACCCTAGCATCGGGTTGAGCGATTAATTCAAAGAACGAATCGGGAAAATCGAGAAACATTCGATAGAATATGCTGTCAGTTTTCATACTGCCACAAAATTGCCTGTAATTTCAGCTTAATCCGCCTATGATCATCCCATCATTTCTGCAACCCGGTGCTAAAGTTTCTCTGGTGGCCACCAGTGGAGCCGTCAAGGAATTAGCCGCCCTCGAAAAAGGCGTAGAAATCTGGCGATCAAGGGGTTATCAAGTGGAATTTAGCGAGAATTGGGCTAATCGTCTCGGTTATCTCGCCGGTAGCGACGAGCAACGTCGTCAAGCTTTAGCCCAAACATGGCAAGATGCCGATTGTCAAGCAATTCTCTGCGCTAGGGGGGGTTACGGTAGCGCTCGCCTCTTGGAAAATTGGACATGGGCAAAAACTAACCCGAAATGGTTAATCGGTTTTTCCGACGTGACGGGGATTTTATGGAGTTTAGCGAAACAGGGCATTTGTAGCGTTCACGGGCCAGTTTTAACCACCTTAGCCCAAGAAAGTCCCCAATCAATCGATCGCCTCTTTTCTCTTCTGGAAGGTCGTCCTTTAGCCCCTCTTATCGGTCAAGGTTGGGGTGGGGGCAAAGTGCGGGGACGCTTATTACCAGCTAATTTAACCGTAGCCACCCATCTCCTCGGAACCTCGGTTCAACCCACCCTAGAGGGGGTAATTTTAGCCCTAGAGGACGTAACCGAGGCCCCCTACCGGATCGATCGAATGTTAACTCAGTGGCGAATGCTGGGCATTTTCTCCCAAATTAAAGCCATTGCTCTCGGTCGTTTTAGCCGTTGTCTGGCAGCTCCCGGTAGTGATAGCCAAACCGTGGAGGAAGTCTTAAAAGAGCGTTTGGGCGATTTAGGCATTGCGGTTATTGCTGAGTTACCTTTCGGTCATGATGGCGATAATGCCGCTTTACCTGTGGGAACAATGGTAGAACTGGACGGGGATCGGGGAATCTTAGAATTTTTCTATCCCTAATGAGCCACTTTTTTGATACTATCTTAGAGAAGTGTTAACAAATGTAACAAAAAATTAATTATAGATGAAAGTATTAGTTGTCGGTGCGACGGGAACCCTAGGGCGACAGATCGTGCGTCATGCCATCGATCAGGGACATCAAGTGCGTTGTTTGGTACGCAGTCAGAGAAAAGCGGCTTTTTTGAAGGAATGGGGCGCGGAATTAGTCGGGGGAACCCTGCGGGATAAAAATACCATTATTGCTGCTTTAGAGGGAATGGACGCGGTGATCGATGCCGCTACTGCCCGGGCGACGGACTCAGCCAGCATTAAACAGGTGGATTGGGATGGTAAAGTTAATCTGATTCAAGCGGCCAAAACCGCCGGAGTAGATCGCTTTATTTTCTTCTCGATTCTCAATGCCGAAAAATATCCCAACGTGCCTTTGATGGAGATAAAACGCTGCACCGAGAAATTTCTAGCAGAATCGGGTTTAAAATATACAATTCTCCGTCCCTGTGGCTTTATGCAGGGTTTAATCGGTCAATACGCCATCCCGATGTTAGATAATCAAACCGTCTGGATCACGGGAGAAAGTACAGCGATCGCCTACATGGACACCCAAGATATCGCTAAATTCGCCGTTCGCGCCCTAGAAGTCCCCGAAACCGTCGGTCAATCCTATCCCGTGGTCGGCAGCAAAGCTTGGAAAGCTGAAGAAATTATCGAAGTTTGCGAACGCCTATCGGGTAAAGAGGGGAAAATTTGGCGTTTACCCATGGGATTACTGCGTTTTATGCGAGGAATAAGCCGTTGTTTCCAATGGACCTATAATATATCTGACCGACTAGCTTTTGCGGAAGTTCTCGCTAGTGATCAAGCCCTTGATGCCCCCATGGCAGAAGTTTATCAAGTATTTGGCCTTGATCCGAATCAAACAACTACTTTAGAATCCTATTTACAAGAATACTTTAGCCGCATTCTCAAGAAGCTCAAGGAAATCGACTTCGAGAAACAAAAAGCTCAGAAGAAGAAGAAAACTCCTTTCAAAAAGAAAGCGTGATTCAGCAGTAGGAAAATTTGTCAATGCCCAAAATCGGCATTATTTACAACGATATTAAGCCTATCGCTTGTAAAACAGCCCATCAGATACAAGATCAGCTACTTTCCCTAGGTTGCCAGGTGTTTATGGCTACCGGCAGCGGTGGTCTGCTAGGCCATTCTAAACCCTCTCGTCCGGTTTGTTTTACCCCGATCGATCAGTTAGTCCCCCCCCACTTCGAGCAAGATTTAAGTTTTGCGATCGTGCTGGGGGGCGATGGTACAGTCCTATCGGCAGCCCGGCAGTTGGCCACCCTTAATTTGCCCCTGTTAACGGTCAATACGGGACACATGGGCTTTTTGACCGAAATTTACCTAAATCAGCTTGAACCCGCCTTAGAGCAGGTTCTAGAGGGGAAATACACCATCGAAAATCGCTCGATGATCACGGTACGACTGTTTCGCGAAGATACCCTCCTCTGGGAGGCACTTTCTCTCAATGAGGTGGTCGTCCACCGGGAACCCCTCACCAGTATGTGTCATTTTGAGATTCAAATTGGTGAACACGCACCTGTCGATATCGCTGCCGATGGGGTGATTCTCTCCACTCCTACTGGTTCTACTGCCTATGCTCTCAGCGCCGGTGGCCCGGTAATAACTCCCGATGTGCCGGTATTACAATTAGCTCCCATTTGTCCCCATTCTTTAGCTTCGAGATCCTTGGTATTTTCTGACAAGGAAACTGTGAATATTTTTCCGGCAACTGCTAATCGGATGGTGATGGTAGTGGACGGCAATGGCGGTTCTTATATCTTGCCAGAAGATCGAATTAATGTGCAGAAATCGCCCCACCAAGTCCATTTTATTCGTCTGCAATCGACGGAATTCTTCCGCATCCTCCGGGAAAAATTGGGTTGGGGTTTGCCTCATATTGCTAAACCAACTTCGGTGGAATTACCTTAATCAGTTATCAGTTATCAGTTATCAGATGTGAGCTTTCAGTTCATTGATTACTGGTTGCTGTTTACTGATAGCTGAATTTATGCTCTCTTTTCGTGCCAAGATAGCTTTTTATTTAGAGGATGTCACCACGGCGATCGGACTGACGGTAAATCTGCTTATCCTAGCACTAATTTTACTCTCTTTGGGGATTTATGTGGCTCAAACCTATCCCTTATCCGCCACTTGGCAAATGTGGTTACGTCAGCTTGATTGGGGAATTTTAAGCTTATTTTCCCTGGAGTATTTAATTCGGTTTTGGTGTGCAGAATCAAAACTAGGCTTTGTTTTTAATATTTTTTCTATCCTAGATTTATTGTCAATTCTGCCCCTATTTTTTGGTTTTTTTGATATTAGGTTTTTTAGAATTTTTCGCTGGTTTAGAATTTTGCGAGTGATTAGTTTTTTTGGTTCCGATCTTTCTATTTTTCAAATTAAAACTTCCGATCAGATAGTATTTACTCGCATTTTACTAACTCTATTTTCGATTATTTTTGTCTATGCGGGTTTAATTTATCAGATCGAACACCCGATTAATCCCCAAGTCTATCGGACATTTTTTGATGCTTTTTACTTCGCCGTTGTGACTATGACTACCGTGGGATTTGGGGATGTAACTCCCCTTTCTGATGGGGGCAAAATGGTGACAGTTTTAATGATTTTAACGGGAGTTTTGTTAATTCCCTTGCAAATTAGCACTCTGACTAAACAACTATTAAAATCTGGCACTCAAACTGATTATCCTTGTCCAGATTGTGGTTTACCCCGTCACGATATGGATGCCAATTTTTGTAAAAACTGTGGCGCAAAACTCTTAAAAAAACCTGATTGAGACTAATTCTGGCGAAAGGGGGAAGTGGGGAAG
>NZ_JADEVX010000304.1:0-3222 GCF_015207925.1 Microcystis sp. LEGE 00066
GGTGTGGGGTGTGGGGTTTGGGGAGAATAAATAAAATAATCTCCTGTCTCCTATCTCCTGACGACCGACGACCGACTGCTGCCCGATCATAAAAAAGACAATTGGGAGATATTTGTTAAGAAAAATTATTGAGATTTTTGATTATTTTTGATTAGTTTTTGAGGTATCTTCAGCCCCTTCGGGGAGATCGATAAAGACCTTTTCTCCAACTTCCAAACCTGATAAAATTTGGGTTTTATCGTCTAGGACTAAACCGATCGAAACGGGTTTAAAACTGGGTTTATTTTCGGCATCGGGAACTAAAACCCCTGACTTGCCTTCCCGGGTGACAATGGCGACAGTCGGCACGACCAGAGCATTATCTAACTGCTGGCCGACAAAAGTTACATCTACATTCATTTTTGATTTGAGTTTGTCCCGTCCCGTCACCAAACCGATTCTGACCTCAAAAGAGGTGACATTATCCTCGATAATTGCTTCAGGAGCCACGAGAATAACTCGACCTTCAAAGACTTCTTCAGGAAAAGCGTCGGCGACAATTCGCACGGGTTGGCCGCGCTGTAATAAACCCACATCTACTTCCGGCACTTTCGCAATCACTTCCAATCCCGATGCTAGGGCGATAATCGAGGTGGAAGTGGCGGAAGCGGTACTGGAGGCCGAAGTGGTGGGAGTGACAAAAGAACCCTCAGTGGCGTATTTTTGGGTGACGATGCCATCAAAGGGAGCAGTAATAACCGTATCGCGGTATTGAATCTTAATTTGCTCTAAACTGGCCCTAGCAGCTGCTACAGATGATTCTAGTCGAGCCAGCTCGGTTTCTTGGGTTTTTTGGCGTTGTTCGAGGGCAAATTTTGCTTCTGCGATCGCTGCTGCCGCTCGGATCATTTCCTGTTCAATTCCGGCTACTTCTGGGGAAGCGGTTTTATCCGCTTGTTCCAAACGGCGGATCGATTCGTCTAAATTGGCTTTAGCATTGAGATATTCATTGAGGACGGCATCAAATTGGTCTTGAGCGATCGCCCCTTCCTGGACTAAATTTTCATTGCGTTTAACCCGATTTTCTGCTAGTCGAAACCGGGATTGGGCCGCTTGTACCTGAGCTTGCAGCTGGTCTAAATCTTTCGGAATTCTTTCTTTGGCCTGAGCTAAACGCGCTTCTAATTGCTTATAACTGGCCTGGGCCTGATAAAATCGGGCTTGTAATTGCCGGATATCTTCCGGAATACTGCGTTTAGCCTGTTCCAGACTGGCTAGAGCTTCCCGCAGTCGCGCTTCTGACTGCATTCCTTGGGCATATACCTCTAAATTATCCATGACGGCGAGGGTTTGTCCCTTTTTAACGATCATGCCCTGATCTACTAATAATCGCACTAATCGGCCAGGGTTTTTCGGGCTAATGTTGACACTTTGGATTGGTTCCACCCTACCACTAGCTTTAATTTCCACAGCGAGGGTTTCCCGTTGAGCAGGAACGGTCATTTCCGCCAATTCTACGCCAGGAGGAGGAGTTTGCAACAAACGATAAGAAACCACTCCCACCGCCAGAAAACTACTAGCCATGAGTCCGAATATCCAAAATAGGGGGCGATTTGATTTTCCCAACACGGTTATTGCCATCGATCAGCCAAAAGTTAATTGGTTATATACTAACGTCTCTAGAGTTGCCTTTGTTGTTTCTTTAGCCAACAACTCCCAAGCGAGATAGACTGATTAAAAAAGGCCTATCCCAGGGGTAAACTGTGCCAAAACTTCGATTAATCATTTCTTTGCTCATTTTTTTCGTCGCTGGCAGCCCGCCAGCTTTTTCCCAAGCGCTACTCCCCTACGCCATCGAACCGGAGTTAGAACAGATGGAACAAGCGGGAATTGAAATGGCTGAGGATGCTATCCAATTAGCTCGTTTTCGCCGTACCGATGCAGCCCTCGGACGGGCTAGGTTAGCGGTGCAGTTGGCCCCCCATCTCTATCAAACTTGGTTTATTCTCGGTAGTTTATATCTGCAAGACGATCAGGTGCAACCCGGTATCGAGGCATTAAATCAATCTTTGTCCCTTGCTCCCGCCGATGCCCACGCTAATATTAAATTTTCTCTCGGTAGTGCTTATTTTCAGAATCAAGATTACCAGTCTGCTATTGCCCAGATTGAAGCGGGTTTGCAAATTAAACCCGATGTCTCCCCCGCTCTTTTTGATCTCGGTAATTCCTATCTCAAGTTAGCACAATATCCTGATGCGATCGCAGCTTACGAAAAGGCTGTTAGTCAAGATAAAGATTTTTGGCCGGCTATTAATAATATTGGTTTAGTTAAATACGAACAGGGTGACAAGGAAGCCGCTCTTAAAGATTGGCGGGCCGCTTTGAAAATTGATCCTAAACAGCCGGAACCTCAGTTAGCTATTGCGGTGGCTATTTATAGTCAAGGTAAAACCGAGGAGGGCATCAAATTAGCTCAGGCCGCTCTCACTAGCGATAGTCGTTATGTCAGTCTAGAATTTTTAGAGGAAAATCTCTGGGGTCAACGTCTTCTGCAAGATACGGAGAAAATGTTTAATCATCCTAAAATGAAAGATTTTATCGCTCGTTTACCACAACCAACCCCAGAAGCGAACGAAGAAAATTAAGCTGATAGCAGCAAGCATTAAGATAACCCCTTAGTTAATTTGCTAGGAATTCTTGAGGCTTGCTCTAACTAATTAGGGCTGGCTGAATATCGGTAGCAGCTTTGCTAAAAAATGGTTTTGGGACTTTATTAGCAAAACAACAAACTTTTTGCCGCAAACCCCACATACAGTACAATTATTACAGTTAAGGGTTTGAAAGGCCTAGGATGATGGCAAAGCAATCAAGGGCGATCGCGGTGACAGAACATGATAATAAGTGTCCCGAATGTCTGCACTTGGAGATTTCGGGAGAACTGGTTACGTCTGAGTCTAAGGGGGTTTTTTCCCGTTTCAAAAAGTCTGAACCAAAGGCGTTTTCCCTATCGGTGCGGCTTAATTTTAATCAGCAGTGGCTTGATTTTTCTTTTGGACGGGTTAAGTTTGGTTTGCGGGGGGGAGAGTTACGCTTAAAACTGGAGAATGGCCAAATGCCAGCAATTCTCATTTTGAAATAAATAGAGCATTAACCCCGATTTTGGCATGGGCATATAGTACAAAGTAACTATTTTTGAGGAGAGGCGATCACCCAAAAAAACAGTTGGCTGGACAAATTAAGTAT
>NZ_JADEVX010000067.1:0-22108 GCF_015207925.1 Microcystis sp. LEGE 00066
GGTGTGGGGTGTAGGGTTTTATACCATTAACCCATCCTACAAATAATTGTGCCTCCCTACTTAATCGGGCAAATCAAAGAGAACCCCCGTCATATAACGTTCTGCCCATTCCCACCCGAAGGCTTTTTCTAGTACACGCCGAGTTTTATCGTTTTTCTGCTGTTGACTACAATAATCCCGTTGTCCCTGTAAATAAATACGCGCTTCTTCCCCAGAAAGAGGCTGACTTTCCCTAGCACATTTGCAGTGAATTGTCAAGAAATCTGTTACTCTTTGTAAAAATTGTCGTTCCTCGGCGGCGGTTTCGGGACGAATAAACAGACAATATTGGGAGAAAATATGACCCCAAGAGGGCAAATCACGAGCCTGGGCGAAATTAGCCACAGGTAAAGCCGCTAAAGCTTGATTATAGGCACTAGAGAGGGTTTTATCGCCACTGGTGGGAGAAAGATCCACAATAGCGGCACTGATTCCCGCTTTGCCGGAGACTATATCACATCCGAACATCGGCAGCGGATATTCTGGACGGGGGAACATGACACAGTGAAGGATATCCAAACCATTGCCCAGTTTAGCCAGTTCTAGGTGCATTTTGCGGAATTGGGGAGTTTGATAGCAGCGATTCTCGATAATTAATTTTTCCCCTTCTAAACGTCCCTCCACATAGCCTAAACCTTCCGGCAACTCAAAGGGCGACAAATCAAGATAATTTTCCCAGTGGGACAAAATTGCTGTGGCTAATTGTCCAATCAGGGGATGAAGTAACGGTAAAATTTCAGGGTTGGTAACGGCTATCATAGGTCAGTTATCAGTTATCAGTTATCAGTTATCAGTCATCAGTTATCAGCTTTTTGCTCCCTATCTCCCTATTTCCCTATCTCCTGACATCTAAAATCCACTTTACCCCATGGAGCGATCGAGATTAGAACTGGGAAATATAAAATTAACTTCTTTGTCCTTCTCCTAATTTACCCCATGGTTAGCAGTGCCGCTCGTCCAAGACCTTCCTTAAAAACTCTCTGGCAAAAGATAGAATCTTCTCCCTTGCCAGAAACCGAGGAATCGATTATTTTAAGAATTCTGGTGCAAGCTTTAGTAATCGTGGGTATTATCGCCACCGATGTGGCTACCGATAGTTATACCAGTCTTTGGGCGGTTCCTCTCAGTATTATCGGCGGAATCTGGAGTTGGCGACGCAGGAAAAAGCGCAATATTGGGGCAAAATTTTGTATAGCGATCGGAATGTTGGTAGTGTTGGCGCTATTCTTGGGTGATATCGTTGCGATGCAGGATAGTCGCATTGCTCTAACGCAATTATTAATTCAACTGCAAATTCTCCATAGTTTTGACCTGCCCCGACGCAAAGATTTAGGTTATTCTATGGCAATCGGTTTAATTCTCTTGGGAGTCGCTGGGACAATCTCCCAAACCCTCGCTTTTGCGCCTTGGTTAATCCTCTTTCTGCTTTTATCCCTACCTACCCTAGTTTTAGACTATCGTTCTCGTTTAGGTTTAGATAATCTCAATCAGAGTCTCCCTTTCTTCTCAAAGAAACCCCCCCGTCTAGCTACAAAAAAATTAGTTTCCCTGCAAAATTCTCCCCTTTCTCCCAAACGTTTCGGAATTTTCTTTCTGACAATTCTCCTCTTGGGATTGACAATTTTTGCTCTGATGCCGCGTTTTCCTGGTTATCAAATTCAATCTTTTCCCGTCAATAGTCCAGCAGGTATGGAAAATCAGGATTTTGAACAGGGAGACAGACAAATCGTTAACCCCGGCTATGTGCGCGAGGGTGAAACGGGGAATGGTGGCGTAAATGGCGGTAATAGTCCCACTACAGGGTCAGGACAGCTAGATCCTACCTTTTATTACGGTTTTAACAGCCAAATCAACCAAAATTTGCGGGGAATTATGACTCCCCAGACAGTCATGCAGGTACGTTCCCAAGCCCCCGGATTCTGGCGGGCGATGGCGTTTGATCGCTATACTGGTCAAGGGTGGCAAATCTCGCGAGATCAGGAAGTAGAGGATTTAAATCGCAGTAGTTGGTCCTATCGCTTTTTTGTGCCGTTACCCGCAACCCAGGCCAAAACTAATCAGGTAGTCCAAACCTACAGCATTGTCTCTAGTTTACCGAATATTATCCCTGCTCTTACCTCGCCCCAGTTTCTCTTTTTTCCTACCCGACAGGTATCTTTAGACCGAGAAAATAGCTTAAGGTCGCCGGGGGGATTAGCAGAAGGGCTAACTTATACTGTAATCTCACAAGTGCCAGAACGCAATCGCAGCCAATTGCGATCGGCATCAGAAACCTACCCTAAGTCTATTCTCAAGTATTATTTACAAATTCCTGCCGAAATTGCCCCGAAAGTCCGCCGAAAAACCGAGGAATTGCTGGCCAAATCTCCCACACCTTTAACCTCTCCCTACGAGAAGGCCCTATATTTAGCCCAAGCATTGAAGCAAAACTACGAATTAAAAGCCGATTTGCCCTTTTTAGCCGAAAATGAGGATTTAGTCTCGGCCTTTTTATTTCGTTTTCAGGGGGGTTACGCCGATCATTTTTCCACCGTGTTAACGATTATGTTACGCTCGATCGGTATTCCTGCCCGATTAGCCACCGGTTTTGCCCCTGGCCAGTTTAATCCTTTTACTGGCTTTTATGTTGTCCAAAATACGGACGCTTACGCCATCACAGAGGTGTTTTTCCCCGGTTACGGTTGGTACACTTTCGATCCTATCCCAGGCCACGAATTAATTCCCCCATCCTTTGAGGAAGCGGAACCTTTTAGCGTCCTCAAGCAATTTTGGCAATGGGTGGCCGGATGGTTGCCCTCTCCAGTAACGGGTTTTCTCGGTCTGATTTGGGAAAATGTTATCGTTACTATCGGTAAGTTATTGGGATGGTTATGGCGCTTTATTTCCGGCAGTCTTTTCGGGGGAATTCTCGGTGGTTTAGTGGGGGTCGTTTTCGCTTACGCTGGTTGGTTAGGATGGGGACAGTTCCATCGTTGGCGTCGGGGTCGCAAGTTGGCAAAACTACCACCAATCGAGCGTTTATACCAGCAAATGTTAGGAATCTTAACAGAAGCCGGTTATGGTAAACATCCCGCTCAAACCCCTTTAGAATACGCCACCGCCGCCCGCAGCGTCCAACCGCCGCCAGTGGCGAATATTATCGAGGAAATTGCTCGCGCCTACGTTGATTGGCGTTATGGCGGGAAATCGGCTAATATTGAGAGTCTGCGCCAACGTTTTCGAGAGTTGCTCAAGCTAGTTAAAAAGTGAGCTTGAGCCTATAGTTAGGGTTTGCCGAAAAAGTTTTTCAGCAAATCCTAAATAATTAAGGTCTGCTGAAAAAGTACGGGCGAAGCATTCGGATAGAAAATCTACGGTTTCACCGATAGGTTATTGTCCGAATGCTTCGCCCCTACAGGACGCGGGCCGATGAAGACGCAAGGTTTTGAACGACGATTCTCTCAAAATCTTGCACCTGTGAGAGCAAAACAGAACCCTAAAATCCTTACCTCGTCTATATTTCATATTTATTCAGCAAGCCCTAATTAGTCTTTAATAACTGGATTTAGTATTACTTGGCGATCCTTTGATAAATGGCGATCGCATTGCACTAATCCGATGGCTTCGACTAAAATAAATATGCTAGGATTGGGGTAATTTATCTGGATCAAGTTATTCCCTAGCTTAAATAAATACTCATTCCTCCACTAACAAGATATCATCATGGATCTACCAGCCTTTGATCATAACCTTCATCAGTCCGATACTACCCACACTTTACATACTCATGCGGATTCGTCGCTGGATTTGCACGACCACCAAGATTTGTTAAACGACCCTAATTTGGGAGTTCACCACGATCCCTTTGTCCCATCTAATATCAGCATTTATGAGCCTCATCATATCCATAATGCTTTTGAGCATCAGGGTTTAGCAGATTATCAACCCCATCACGCTAATGGTTTATTAGACCATCAATATTCTCAAGTTGATCATCCTTCTCATTTTGATCAAGGTTTTGAGAACCAGCACTTAGCAGATTATCACCCTCATCATGCTAACAGTTTCCCAGACCATCAATATTCCCACGCAGATCATACTTCCCATTGGGATCATCTTTCACAGCGATCTGGTTCTGAGACGGCTTCTGAGTTATTAAGTAAAGCCAATGAACTGGAGAAAAAAGCTAACGATAGTTTAAGTAGTTCTCAGAGTCACAGTAAAACTGCTGATTACTTTCGTGAGCATCACGATGAGTCTGGGGCTGCCAGCCACGACCGGGATGCCAAGGATAAAATGGCAGAATCAGAAAAACATCGAGCGGAGGCTGAAAAAGCAAGAGAACAGGCGAAAAAAGTCTAGAGGGTTATTATGAAAGGTAGCTTTTAGACTGTCGCATTAGAGGGCAAAAACCTTGACTTTTACCTTCTTTCTGATAGCCCAGGACAGGATTTTTCTGTATTACTGGGGTTGACTAAGACTAAATTAAAGTTACAAAAAACCATTATGGAGGATTTAGAAATATGTCTTGGATGTATGGCTTAAGTTTATTGGCATCAAGTGGCATTAATGCTTGGCAAGCAGGAAAAAATCGTCAATCTTCTGAAAGTATCAGTCGGCTAAATCGGGATTCTTCCGAAGAAATTGCTCGATTAAGTAGAAAGCATTCCGCAGAATTGCAATATAATCAATTAAAATTTTCCGTATTGCAACAAAGAGAAAATCAAGAATTTCAAAGAGAATTAGCTGAACTTAACCACGAAAGAGCGAAGGAAATTGAGGCTTTTCGGGCGCAGGTTAACTTTGCGATTAATCAAAAAAATCTGGATTTTCAAAAATGGCGTTTTGAGCAGGAAAAGAAGATTCAGTATGATATTTTGCAGTTACAGCAAAATTTTCAGCGTGATTTGACCCAAATTCAGCATCAAAATGCTTTAATCCAAATGCGGGAAAGGCTTAGGGAAGATAAATCGCCTATCGCCAATTTAGCATCTGATTTACTGGAAAATTCTTTCGCTCATGGCATAATGCCTTTAAAAGTGCTACTTGCACCCCCTAGCTTGGATTACGATCCCAGTTCGGGTAAACCCTATCAAGCTAGTTATGAGAAGTTTTTGTATGAGGGAATTGAGCAATTTCTTCATCAGGGTTATTTGGATAGTAAACGAGTGCAATTGATAAATGGTTGGGTATCGAAAAAATACGGCGGTGGCTCGGCCCTGCAAGCACTTCATGCACAATTAAAAAGTATTCCTATTTTAGTTTTAGAGTCTGAAATTCCCTTGGGGGAACTCAATTTTCGTGCGGGTTATTGGTCGGGGGGCGATGTTTCTTACACGCAGGCGACGATTTTATCGGGTCAATCTGTTGCTGATTTACTGAATAATTCAGCGAAAAAAAGGGCTTTGGAGTGGGAAGTAACTTGCCAGAAGTTACAAGCTCTGGGTAAGGATGAAGCCTATATTAAAAATATGGGCGGGGTGAACGAAGAAAATTTACAAATTCATAACAGGGAGTTAGCAGAAAAAGAAGAATTAGAAAAGCACGGCATTGATACTTCTAACTTGCCGATTAGCAAAGAGTATAAAATCACCGACCAAGATTACAAGAGTTTTTATGAGTATTTGGCAGTATGGCACTGTTTAGTCATTGGACTTTATGCGGATATTCTCTTTCTGGGAAATTCCTGGGAAAATACACCTTTGTTACCGAGCTTGATTCCCTATTTGTTGGAAAAGTACAAGAATCATTCTTTTTTAACGTCGGAGTTTTGGCAGATGGGAATTTCAACCGTTGTCAAAGCTTACGGGCAATTTTACGATACTTTAAAATCGGATGCTCCCTCTTGTTTGCCTGAAATCCGCATGAAGTTGGCGTTATCTTTGGCTAATTTACCAAGTCAATATCAGTATTTGGCTTTAGAGCAAGGCAATAAGGCTTTTTCCGATTGGTTACGGGCTAATGATGCGCCGTCGGATAAAGTTTTTGATCTCGACAATGACGCTGATTGTCAGCTTTTAAAACGGATTATTTATCAAGAGGATCAGCCGTTTTTAGAGTCTTTGAAGTTGTTATTAGAGAAGGTTAAGGATGCGGACGGGATTAATGCTAGTCAAAGCGCGGGGATTAATAGTCTTTTGGCAGGTTGGCAATTATTGAATCGTTTTGGTAATATTCCCCACTTACCGGCGCTGGGGGAGCCGATGGTTGTGGAGGAAAAGTTAAGATCTAGTATGCCTAATATTACGGAGAATTTTACAGAAGTTTTACGCAACAGAATTGAATTAGAAATGATTGCGATACCTGGTGGTAACTTTCTTGTATTAGAACCAGAACCAACCGTAGTTAAATTAGATGCTTTTTGGATGAGTAAGTATCCCATAACACAAGCTCAGTTTAAAGCAATTATGTTTTTTAACCCCTCTTATTTTATAGGCGATAATTATCCAGTCGAACAAGTAACATGGGATAACGCTCAAGAATTTTGTGGTAGGTTATCAGAAAAAGTAGGGAGGAATTATTCATTACCTAGTATTAATCAATGGGATTACGCTTATAGTGCTGATGGCGCAAATCAATTGATTTTAGAGGTGAATAGTGAGTTCATAAACATTGGCATTGAAAGCACTAAATATAATTGTGAAAATCCATACGACAACACTTATCCTGTAGGGGGAAAAAAGCCTAACCCGTGGGGTTTATACGATATGTATGGCAATGTTTATGAATGGTGTCAAGATTCAGGCATTGGTGTACATGGTAGGAAAAGAATGGGAAACACATTTCTTTTTCGAGGTGGAAACGTAGTAGAAAAACGCAATTACTATACTGGTTCACCCGAGGGGATCAGGGTTGTATATGATTGTAGTAATTCAAGAGGTGCTGATCGTAATAGCATAGGAAACTTTACTTACGGACAAGATTGGGATTGTACACAAGAGTTATGGGGAAAAATAGGTTTTCGTGTTGTTTGTGTTCCATAGAATTTATCACGGCTTCCATGCTTGTGAGTTAATCCGCAAGCGCCGAATCGAAGCTCGACGGGCCGAGATTGCTACTAACGCTCAGGAAGTGTTTAGGGTTTGCTGAAAAAGTACGGGCGAAGCATTCGGATAGAAAATCTCCGGTTTCACCGATAGGTTACTGCCCGAATGCTTCGCCCCTACAGGACGCGGGCCGATGAAGACGCAAGGTTTTGAAGCACGATTCTCTCAAAATCTTGCACCTGTTTCACGAGAAAAGCCACAAAACCCTGACCTTGCCTACATTTCACATTTATTCAGCAAACCCTATTTAAGGCGGTAGAAATGGGAAGCGCTAAACAGGGAAACTTTGAAGAATTGAAATCTTATTTATTAGCGGATGATGATGAATGATTTTAGCGACGGATAGCAAATTTAAGAAAGGCTTTTCCTGACAAAAAATAACTTTTTTCGGCGGCTTAACCTAACGGGAGTCCACGATTTAAGGATGTCTCAACGCTACTCATAATGTGTTCACATCCGCAGGATTTTTTAAATGACTAGAATTAAGCTTCTTAGCGTCTTTCTGCGCCTGTTTGGTGTAAACCAATTTCCACCTTACCATTCTAGCTTCTCAGCACATTCTTCAACCGGCGTTGCCAGTCCCTCCCGAATGGATTCTCGCATCCCTGGAATTGAGAGGAGATATAACGTTTCTTGTCCCGATTTCCAATTCCCTTCAGATAGCAAAACTGCATTACCATCGCATCCCTCAATAATAATGGGTTTGTGGGAAACAGTCACTGAATCAATCAAATCCTGCAACTTTTGTTGAGCCTCATTAACTGGGATCATAAATCCTCCTAATTGTTTTCTACCAGTGCCGAAAGAAAATCTTCTGATAATCCTAGCGCCAATTACCCAAACCTGACTCCATTCGTAACTATCTCGGCGCTTACCCTAACGGCACTGGTCAGGCGATATTCTGACTTTATTCCAAACGACAAGTTTAAACAAATCTAAGCGCTTTCCTCACTGGATAATCGTCCTTCAATCGGTTCGTATTCATCTTCCAAGAGCCAGAGTTGAGCCTCTTCATAATCTGGAAACGCCTTGACGAGACGGTACTTTTCAGCAGGATCAAAAACATAACACCCCCTCGCCTTATCGATCAACACTAGCAGGATATAGGGAGGGGACTGCATGGAATCCACCCAAACTTCTAGGAAGCGCCAATTATCCTTCACTAGGTCGGGTTCGAGGAATTGCGTGATATTGGTTGTTTGCATTAATCTTAACCTCGCCGTAGAATAAAGAAGACTTTAAACCATCTGGGCTAATTCGACAACCAATCGCTTCGGCAAAGAATAGCCCATAGCGCTCATAGTTTCGAACATTACCCGTGTATTCACCCCTTTCCATGATAGCCTGAATAACTCGTAGCATTGTATCTTCATCTTTAAACACATGAATAGCTCGTCCTCGTAACAGTAATCTCCGTGATTGTGGAGTATTCGGTAGATGTTTAGAAATATGCTTAGTGTCAAGAAAAATCTCGCGATTAATTCCGCTCATAATGGTTAGACTTCGGCGTTTCTAATAATTGCTGGAATCGGCAGTCCGTCTTCCGCTAAAGCCGCAATATAACCGGCAATCGCCTCTTTTATATTAATCAAAGCTTCTTCTTTCGTTTTTCCTTGACTAACACAGCCTTTGAGACTTGGACACTCCACAATCCAATAGCCGTCTTCGTCTCGATATACAATGACTTGCCTCATTTTCCCACTCGCTCTTTAAGAAGTGTTAATAATTACCCCTAATCATAGCAAACAACTCAGCCAAATTTATTTACCGTTCCTGCATTAGCCTTCCCCCAACGTCATCTCTAGATTTAGTCCAGGCGCTGAAGAATACTTACACTAGCGGTGCTGGTTTTTCGCAACTAAAGTAAATTACATATCTTAAATTGAGAGTAACTAAACTTGACAATCAGTTTAACAATGCGCTAGAGTAACTGAGACTTCTAAACTGTAACGCTAGCTGAAGGGAGGCTATTAATTTCGACTAAATTTCTTTACTACTAACTAAACTAAGAAAATATAATTATGACAAACTATCAAACAGAAATCCAAATCAAAGTTCCTTTAGATGTTGCTGAAACTTATGGGAATGCAACGGAAGAAGATCGTCAAAAAATAGAAAAAAAATCGCTTTTTATGTTCAATCTTCAAATTTATCTAGAAAAGAATCTCTGGACAAATTACATAAAACGATGGCTACTATTGGACAAAAAGCACAAGAGAGAGGATTAACCCCTGAAATTTTAGAATCTCTCTTAAATGAAGATGACTAGACGCTTTGTTCTCGATACCAATGTTATTATCAGTTAATATCGAGAGATTACGCCAACGTTTTCGAGAGTTGCTCAAGCTAGGGAAAAAGTGAGCTTGAGAGCAGTTATCTTAATGGTGAGGTAGGAAGTTTTCGTTTTGGGGAGTCGATCGCCGGTCATCCATAGCAAATTAGGTTACACTTCATCTTGATGAGAAAGGCGATAAACAAGACTATGTTAAGAAATGTAACGAAGTACAAAACCCTTACTGTTGCCTTGTCTGCACAGTTAACTTTATTTTTGTCCGACTACCGATAATTCTCAGCCAGCAATTTATAAGCAGATCAATGTCATCTTGTCAAGTATTTGAACAATCAATTCAGATTAAAGCTAGTGCCACGACGGTAGAGCGTTGTATCACGGATTTAGAGTTAATGCGTCGTTGGTTGAATCCGGTGTTAGTTTGTGAACCTATCGGCGATTGGAAGACCGATATCGGTGGGAGAAGTCGTTTTTTGATTCAAATTCCCCTAATTCAGCCAACGCTAAAAAGTACGGTGATTGAGAGAGAACCGGGATTAATTGTCTGGCAATTTGAAGGCTTTTTTCGCGGTTGCGATCGCTGGGAATGTCAACCCAATGACAGCGGCACTTGTCTCATCAATCGTTTTGAGTTTGCGATTCCTAATCCGGTTGTGGGGTGGGGATTCCAGCAATTCGCCGCTAAATGGACTAAAAAGGATATGGAAGCGCAATTAAGACGCTTAAAACGAGTAGCCGAAGAAATTTATCTACTTTCAGCAACAAGTTAAGCTGATGGGGTGGTAAGCGGGGGTTTTGGGGATGGGAGAATACCCTCACCCCCAACAGCTAACCCCTGATCCCTAATCGATTGAGATCGACTGGGGACTGTTGCCGTTATCCTGATTATTATCGTTAAAACTGACTAATCCCTGCTGTTCTAACCATGTTTTCAGGGGATCGTCCGAAAGTTTCAAGTGGAGTAATCCAGAGGCAAAACCACCGAAAAAAGCGATCGGTTGTTGAATCAGTTCTTTAACAACGGGTTGTAATTCATCGAGAAACATCTTATTCTATCTCCTGATATTGTCACACCTATCAATGTTAAGTTAATTGAAGTGATTCTGTAAGACTAGCATGACTGAAACTTCCGACACGGTGAAAAAATCTTTCCGGCTAACCCCGTTTATTTTCCTGGGAATACTGCTCATCTGGCTAGGAATTAGGTTAATTGCTCCCGATAGCGTCAGTTTATTCGCTGGTACTCGTCCCGATTATTTGGGAGTCAGGGAAGGTAAACTGGCCCCTTGTCCAGTCACTCCTAATTGTGTTAGTAGTCAGAGTCAGGATCCGGCTCATTCGATCGAACCCCTTAGTTATCAGGGTAGCGGGGAAAAAGCGATCGAGCAATTAGCTAAAATTATCGCTTCCCAACCGAGAACTAAAATTATTAACCAAGATAGTAACTATCTCTACGCCGAATTTAGCAGTCAATGGATGGGATTTGTCGATGATCTGGAATTTTCTCTTAATCCTAGCAAAAATGCGATCGATGTTCGCTCGGCCTCCCGGTTAGGAGAATCGGATTTAAATGTCAATCGAGAACGAGTGGAAACCCTGAGAAAACTCTTTTCAGTGATCAGTAAACAGTAAACAGTGAAAAGTAATCGGGTGCATCTCAATTTTGTAGAAATATCTATACTACATTTGGGCGCACGCGATGCGCCCCTACCATTGGTGCGATAATATTATTATTGTAGGGGCGAATTGCATTCGCCCTCTTTAAATGACTTGTGCTGCTCACCTATATGTGAGAGAAAGTCACCAATAGGAGATGCACCCAATCAGTAATCAGTAATCAGTAAACGGTGAAATGACTCAGAGAATACTGACTCGGAGAATAATATAAGAAAAATTATGTTTCGTCCCCAACCAATACCAGCAAAAGCAGGACAGGAATCCGTCTGGGATTATCCTCGTCCCCCGCGCCTAGAATTATCGCCTAAACACCTAAAAATCATCTTTAATGGTGTGATAATTGCCGATACTAAAAGCAGTTATCGAGTTCTAGAAACCAGTCATCCTCCAGTTTATTATCTACCGCCCCAAGATATTAAAATGGAATACCTGCAAGCCACAGCAGAAAAGTCTTTTTGTGAGTGGAAAGGTCTAGCGGGATATTACAATATCACCGTTGGGGATCAACAGGCAATTAACGTCGCTTGGTATTATCCAGATCCGACACCAGAGTTTCAGGCAATTAAGAATTATCTGGCTTTTTATCCCGCCAAAATGAGCGCTTGTTATGCCGACGGGGAATTAGTACAACCGCAACCGGGCAACTTTTACGGGGGATGGATAACCTCCGATGTGGTGGGTCCGTTTAAAGGCGTTCCCAATAGTTGGGGCTGGTAATCACGTTAAGTAAGTAGTCGTGCAAAATTAACTTCTTGGTTAGGAAAGGCAAAAGTCAAAAGGCAGCTTTTTTCTTCCCACTTCCCACTTCATAATTCATAATTTATAATTCATAATTCCCCTTAACTCCTAGTTTCTACTTTTTACGAGAAATTATGACTATATCCCAACCCGATCTAGAACCCACTTGGATGACGATTATTCGCCTCTTGCGCTGGGATAAACCCGCCGGTAGGTTAATTTTGATGGTTCCCGCTTTATGGGCGGTATTTTTGGCGGCAGACGGGGTGCCACCACTACCCTTGATCGGGGTGATCATTTTGGGAACTTTGGCTACTAGCGCCGCCGGCTGTGTGGTTAACGATCTTTGGGATCGGGATATCGATCCACAGGTCGATCGCACTCGTAACCGTCCTTTAGCGGCCAGAGCTTTATCGATCAAGGTTGGTTTGATTATCGCTCTGATTGCTTTCTTGTGCGCCGCAATTTTAGCTTTATATCTGAATTTCCTGAGTTTTTGCCTATGTTTAGCCGCCGTTCCCTTGATTATCTGCTATCCTCTCGCCAAGCGTTTTTTTCCCGTACCCCAATTGGTTCTTTCTCTCGCTTGGGGTTTTGCGGTTTTAATCTGTTGGAGTGCCGTCACTGGGTCGTTAAATAGTAATACATTTATATTATGGGGAGCGGTGATTTTTTGGACATTGGCATTTGATACTATTTATGCTCTGTCCGATCGAGAGGATGATCTCAAGGTTGGTATTAACTCCAGTGCCATATTTTTCGGCAAATACGCCCCAGAAGCCGTGGGGGTCTTTTTTGCCCTAACAGTGGGTTTATTGGCTTGGGAGGGGCAAAAAATGCAGTTATCATCCTTTTTTTGGCTAGGGTTGGGTCTATCGGCGATCGCTTGGTTGCGTCAATACCGGCTGTTACGTCAATCGGATTTACCCAAACCAGTTTATGGTCAAATGTTCGGTCAAAATGTTTGGGTCGGTTTTATTTTATTAGCGGCTATGATTGCGGGGAGTTTGTATTAAAACTCCCCCAAAAATGTCCGTAGAGTCAGTTTGTCTATTCTGACTCTAATAATCCCATTACCCTAGCTGATGCGGGTTCACCAGTCATCAAAGCTACCCGTCTTTGAAAATTTTTTTCCACAGCAATGCAGGTATTTAAGGGATCTAAAATACCCTTTCTGATTTCCCTTTCCCAAGAATAATTTCTTTCTCGGTGTTTAAATCTTGATAATTGCTGGGTGAAAACAGTAACTACTTGATAAATGATTTTTAAATCGTAAAGAGAGTCAATTTGAGAAATTTTAACTGCTAAAGCCCGAAATTGACGGGATATTTCTTGAGCTTGCTCTTGACTACAGCCATGGTCATGATGATAATAATTAACTACTTCTGCCATGTACTGAGCGTGTTTAGCGGCATTTTGAATGCTATGTTGAGCATTTTCCACGGGGGCAAGAAATCGATCTAATAATAGCTGTTGAGCGTAGGCATCGCGAAGGGAAGAATTAGAGATTACTTGTAATTCTGCTATTCTTTCTTCATGTTTACGGCGATTTTCGGCATAAATCTCCGTCAGAATAGTATCTAACAGCTTGGGAATCGGATAAAAGACATCAATCATAGGAAAATTTAGCTTAGTTTGTCTAGAGATAAGAAACTCTATTAATAGAATTACCCAAAATTGTAGCAGTTATCTGAATAGTCAGGTACGATAAAATCAAGTTAGTAAATTACAGAGCTTTAACCAATGTCTAACTCGAAATCCGATAACGTTTGGGACTACAAACCCCGTTGGTGTCAACCTTGGTCGATTTTATTGACAGGAATTACCCTGATTGCCACCTGTTGGTTTTTAACCCAGCGTCTCTGGTTAACCCTACTCCTATCTATTCCCATACTCCTGTGGTGGTTTGTCTTCCTAATTCTTTATCCCCGGACGCTGCAGCAACAGTTAAACACAGAAAGAATCGGGGAAAGCATTGATTAAAACAGGAAAGACAGGACAGGGATTTTTATCCTGTAATTGACTACTTTCATCCCCGCGAAAAGTGTTCCAACGAAAAGGAGCTTTTTTTTCACTCGATATCCATAAAAGTCTTTTTGCTCGCGTCATCGCTACATACAAAAGTCGGTATTCTTCAGCTTTTTTAAGTTGTCCAGCTTCTAACCAAGCGCTTAAAGGTGGGGGAATAATTGGTATGCTGTCGGGGTTTAAATAGCGTTGATGAACTGCTGCTCGAATTTGCGCCCGGGCCACTTCTGCGAGGGTAAAATCTGCCAAAAATTTCGCCCCATTGGGAACCCAAGGTTTGCCAGGGATAATATCTTCGTGAAGAAAGGGAATAAAAACATAATCCCAGTCTAAACCCTTGGCTTTGTGCATAGTAATAATCGTCAGTTGTCCGGGACGAGTATAACAATCGTCGTTATCTTCTTCCACTCCTTCAAAGCGCTCAGAGGCGATAATTTCATTAAGAGTATTAATTGTATTTTTCAGAGAACTATTACCAGCAGTTTCCTGATAAATACGGGCGGTTAATTTTTGCAAAGTTGCTAATTCTGACCCCGAATATTGGAGAGTCATAGCGAAAAAAGACAGGAGTTGATAATGGGGTAATTCTAATCTAGCTTTTAGTAAACTGCAGCAATAACGACGGGCAATTTTTTCGTTAGATTTCAGTTCGGGATCGAGGGGAGTGGGATAAAGAAATTGTTCGGGATAGGTAACTAAAGGATTTAAGTCTTGGGCAGTAATTAAACCCCTAAATTGTAGCACTTCTAAGGCCGCTTTGAGATAATCGGGAGAGTGGGGACGTTCGACAAAAGCCAATAGTTTCAGCATTTCGGCGGGAATTTGGGAAAAGCGATCGATCTCGTTAGCTTCAAAAATTCTGATTTGATAACTTTTGTAAAAATGGGCGAATTTTTGAGCAAAAAAGTGTCCTTGTCGATTTTCTCTAACGAGGATAGCGGCATTATGTTGAGGGTTTTCTTGAAGTAATTTAACTAGACGTTTTTCAATTAATTCCACTGTTTGATAAATGTGATCGGGTTGATAAATTTCTAATCCTTTTCCCTCCTTAACTGGATTAGGTTGGGGATCTTCAGCACCGACGGGAAGAATCGCTTGAACCCGAAAAGGAGCCTCGGTAACTTTATGATTATCTTTCCCCTGTTTCCAATCTCGATCGACCCATTGTAAAACTAAATTAGCAGCTTCAATAATTTTAGTATTGCTGCGACCTGCTTGGTTCATAGTGGATAAATTGCCTTCGTTTTGACAACTTTCACAAAACCAATTAAAGTAAACAGGATCGGCGGGAGTAAAGGTGGAATTAATGGCTTGATTGGGATCGCCGACGCGAATTAAATTAGGTATTTCCCCATCATTATTTTTTGCTAAAATAGTAATTAGTTTTTCTTGGAGAGGACTAGAATCCTGTGCCTCATCTTCAAAGACTCCAAAGACAGATTTTTGCCATTGTCGGCGAATTTTTTCTTCCTCTAATACCCGCAAGGCTCCTAAAATCATGTCATCATAATCTATATAGTTTTTCTGACGCATCAGGATTTCATACTGTTGGTACAAACCACTAGCAATAGCGAGAATTTGATAATTATCGTCGGTATAGTGGCTTAATTCCCAAACTTGCTGCGGTGATAATCCCGAACTTTTTAGCTCATGAATGGCCGTATAGGCAAGACTAGGTAAAATTTCGGTTCTCAGCACCGATTGACGGCGTAATCTTTCTGTTTCTTCCCCATCAAATTCTACTCCTTCTAATAACTTTTGATAACGAATTGGATCGGCAATTAGCCATTTTTCTACTGAGTTTCTAATAATTCTATGGCTAGGAGTCGGAATAACTAAGGTAGAAGATTCGAGGTCTAATGCCGATAATTCTGGGTAACGACGGGCCAATTGTAGGGCGAGTCCGTGCAGAGTTTGGACGCTGAAACCTTGGGCCGAAAGTTGTAAATCTTGCAAGCGTTGTTTAATTTTAGCTTTAATACTAGCGGCAGCCGAGCGCGTGTAGGTGACAATAATTAACTGTTTTTTAGCATGAAGTTGCTCACGAGCAATAACCATGGCGGCAGCTACGGCTAAACTGTGGGATTTTCCCGCCCCCGGCACCGCAGAAATGGCCATTTTTCCCCCTTGCCAATCGGCTAATTCCTGTTGTCCCGCACGCAGTTGTTGCCGGAGATTTACCAGTAAATTTTCTCGATTAATTACTTTAGTTTCGCTCATTATGCCCCGCCAATTTTATTTTTAGTTTAATTGTATTACTATTAACACTGTCCACTTAAAACTGTAATCTGATCAGTGATCACTGATAACTGATCACTGATCACTGATATATAGCCAATTTTGTTGTACTTCTACCCGAATTTTGCCGGTTAAGGAAGAAGTGGCATCGCGATTAACACCAGTAATGAGATTAACCACTGACTCAACTTCGGCAAAATTAGGGGATGAGGGTAAATATTGAGCCAAAAATAAACGAATCACTCGTCTTTGTATCGCTAGAGGTAGAATTTGTAAAGGGGAGCGATCGAGTCTTTGTTGATCTAGATCGATAACCTGACGAAAAATATTCCTGGCAATACTATCTAAATAATCGCTTTCTGCTTCCAAAATTTCGGCAGTCTGGGCGAGATGTTTTTCGATTTGGGGATTTAAATTAGTTTGCAGGTAGGGTAATAATTCCTGACGGATACGATTGCGAGCATAGCGTAAATTTTCATTAGCTCGATCGTACCAGATCGGCAATTCTCGACTTTGACAAAAAGCGAAAGTTTCCCCGCGAGTGACATTTAAGAGGGGACGGACTAAAAAAATATCCGGGGTTAAACTTGTCAACCAAGTTAAGGCAGAAAGTCCATCACTACCGGCTCCGCGCGTGAGATTATAAAGAAAAGTTTCCGCTCGATCGCTCCTCGTGTGTGCCGTGAGAAGATAATTAAAACCCTGTTCTTGGGCGATTGTTTGTAAAGCTTGATAACGCCATTGTCGGGCCTTGGCTTCCGTTTCCGCCATGGGGGGTGCGGTGGCAATATAAACGGGTAATTGCCAAATTTCGGCGATTTTCCGCACATGATCCACTAATCCTCTGTCCTGGGACCAACGGTGATCACAGTGAGCGATCGCTAGTTGCCAACCCCAACGAGAGCGCAAATCCAGCAATAATTGACTTAAACAGAGGGAATCCTGACCTGCCGACAATGCCACTAATAGAGACGCATTTTTAGGTAGTAATTGTCCCTTTTTCACCGTGGTTTCCAGACGAGTATGGAGAGGTGTCCAAAAATTAGCCAAAATTTTTAGATTTATTTACTTGACAAGGATGTGGGAAGTATTTTCAGTGAACAGTGAACAGTAATCAGTGAACAGTAAACAGTAAAAAGATAGTAGGAAACTGCTATTTAATACTGCTCACTTAATACATAATGCTCACTTAAAACTCAAATCTGGTAACTGATAACTGATAACTGATAACTGATTTAACCTTGCCAATTAACCCAATCTTGGGGTTTTAGGAAGACATCATAGAGTTTTGCTTCTGGGGTATTTGGTGCTGGTTGATAACAGTATTCCCAACGAACTAAAGGAGGTAAAGACATCAAAATTGATTCGGTACGACCGTTAGTTTGCAACCCAAAAATTGTGCCACGATCATAAACTAAATTAAATTCTACATAACGACCGCGACGATAGAGTTGAAACTGACGTTCTCTGTCACCGTATTCCGTCGAGCGGCGTTTCTGGACAATGGGAACGTAAGCGGGTAGAAAAGCCCGGCCACAGTCATTAATGAAACTAAAAATTTCTTCCCAGTTGCGGGGTTGTTGGGGAGATAATTTTTCGGAATAGATAGCGGCATCACTTTCGGCAAAAGGACCGCGATAGAGAGGGTCTAAACCGTCTTGGTAATCAAAGAAAATCCCACCGATGCCTCTGGCTTCCTGACGATGATTGAGATAAAAATATTCATCACACCAGCGTTTAAAAACGGGATAATATTCGGGATGATGTTGGTCGCAAACCTGTTTAAAAGTGCGGTGAAAATGACTAGCATCTTCTTCAAAAGCATAGTAGGGAGTTAAATCGGCACCACCGCCAAACCACCAAACCGGACCTGCTTCAAAATAGCGATAATTGAGGTGAACCGTGGGAATATAAGGATTGCGAGGATGCAAAACCATCGAGGTTCCCGTGGCGTAAAATTGATGACCGGCAGCCTCGGGCCGTTGTTTGGCAATGCTAGGAGGTAATTCTTTCCCCCAAACTTCCGAAAAATTCACCCCTGCTTGTTCAAAAATTGCCCCTTCCCGCAAAACTCGCGAACGTCCGCCGCCACCTTCGGGCCGTTGCCAACTATCTTCGATAAATTTTGCTTTTCCATCCACTTCTTCTAATCCCCGACAAATTTCATCCTGTAGGGATTTCATAAATTCACTGACGCGGCTACGGCTGTCACTGGCGGGCAAATTGGCAAGGGTGGGGGTTGTGGTGAATGCAGTCATACTCAAGGATCAAAATTGATAACTCAGTGATTATATTACTACTAGGTGATGAAACGGCCGCTCTTCGATACTTAACTTAACATTTAGAGGGATTGGCGGTGGGGAAGTGGGGAGCGCCGGAGCGCATATTAGAGTTAGTCCCGCTCCGGGGACAATAACACAGATACCCAACTTCTACCACCATGTCCTCCCGTCGAATCATCATCGGTGACGTTCACGGTCAATACGATGCTCTTTTGCAGCTAATGGAAGCAATCGCGCCTCAAGAAAAGGAACCGGTTTATTTCTTGGGCGATTTAATTGATCGTGGTCCCAATAGCGCCCAAGTAGTTGAATTGGTCCGTCAACACCGCTATCGTTGTCTATTGGGCAATCATGAACAGATGCTGCTAGAAGTGTTGGGCAGCCAAAGAATGATGGGGGAAATGTTGCCGGCTTGGCTTTATAGTGGCGGTCATGCTACTCTCGCGAGCTATAATCACAAAATACCGCAAGATCACATCGATTGGCTGAAAACCTTGCCTCTTTACCTCGATTTAGGCGATATTTGGCTGGTTCATGCTGGGGTTTATCCCCATTTACCCCTCGAAGAACAAGATGCCACTCATTTTTGTTGGATCCGCGATCAATTCCACAGTATGCCAGAACCTTTTTTTAGTGATAAATTGATTATCACTGGCCACACGATTACCTTTACTTTTCCGGAGGTAAGTCCGGGGCAATTAGTCGCCGGTGCCGGTTGGTTAGATATCGACACGGGAGCCTATCATCCCCACAGTAATTGGTTAACTGGATTAGATATCACTAATCGTTTGGTTTATCAGGTCAATACCAAAGATAAAACCAGGCGAAAATTCGATTTAGAAGATATAACCACCTCAATTAATCCCGCCGAAGTTTATAATAAAAGAGTGCAGCCCACCCCTTAAAAATAACTGTTATTAACAAAAATATAATTCTCGGACGGGGAGTGATGCCAAATCCCCCCCAGATAGCTCAGATATTAATCCCTGGGTTGAATAACGCGAACCAGCAGCTTAGGCTATTGGGATTCTTTGATCGTAGGTTCTCAAGAGCGGTAAATTGAATAAAGAATTGTCCAGCTTTCCTTCACCCATGACTCTCCCCTCGGATTTTCCCCTAGAACCACCGGCTACCAATAAAGATCCCCATCGTGATTATCGCGGACTCGATCGCGATAAACTCACCCCCATGTACCAGCATTATGTGGAGGTAAAAGAAACCTATCCCAATGCTCTTTTACTCTATCGTGTGGGCGATTTTTTCGAGTGTTTCTTTCAGGACGCGGTGATTATCTCCAGAGAATTGGAATTAGTTCTCACCAGCAAGGAAGGGGGTAAAGGGATTGGGAGAGTCGCCATGACCGGGGTTCCCCACCACGCCCTAGAGCGCTATAGTCGTTTATTGGTGGAAAAAGGCTATGCGGTGGCGATTTGTGACCAAGTAGAGGATTCGACGGAAGCAGCCGCCGAAAAACGACTCGTAGAACGCGCTATCACCAAACTGCTCACCCCCGGAACCCTCACTGATGAGGGAATGTTAAACGCAAAAAAGAATAATTTTCTGGCTGCAGTGGTGATTACCGGAGAAAATTGGGGATTAGCCTATGCAGACATCTCCACCGGAGAATTCTACACCACCCAAGCCAGCGATTTAACGGCTTTAAGCCTAGAATTAACCCGTTTACAGCCCTCAGAAATCCTTTTTCCCATCAATGCCCCCGATTTAAACCGTATTTTGCGTCCCGGGGAAAAATCCGACCATCTCCCCCCCTGTTTACCCGATAGTTTTTGTTATTCCCTCCGTCCCCAAACTATCTTTACTCTCACAGAAGCGAAAAATCGTCTCCTAATCACCTATAAAATGCGTTCCCTAGAGGGGATGGGCTGCGAACATTTACCCCTCGCCATTCGCGCAGCTGGGGGCCTATTAGAATACATTGAAGATACCCAAAAAGCCAATCAAGTCCCCCTACAACCTTTAAAAACCTACTCTATCTCGGAATTTTTGATTTTAGATGGGCAAACCCGTCGCAACCTTGAAATTACCCAAACGGTGCGCGATGGTAGCTTCTATGGTTCTCTATTATGGGCGATCGATCGTACTTGTACGGCCATGGGTAGTCGCGCTTTACGTCGTTGGTTACTGCAACCCCTCTTAGATTCTCGCGGTATTCGCGCCCGTCAAGATACTATCCAAGAGTTAAAGGATAATCCCGCCCTGCGCCAAGATATTCGGCAAAAATTAAGGGAAATCTACGATATAGAACGTTTAAGCGGTCGCGTTGGCGCAGGAACGGCTAACGCCCGCGATTTACTTTCCCTAGCGGCATCTTTAGTCAAATTAGCCGATTTAGCGGCTTTGGTTGCTTCGGGAAATTCGCCCTATTTGAAAGCTTTACAGCAAATTCCCGCCGATTTGGAAAAATTAGGCCAGCAGGTGATAGCGCATCTGGTGGAATCTCCTCCGCTGCATCTGAAGGAAGGGGGGGTGATTCGTGAGGGAATTGATGCCCAATTGGATGCCCTGCGGCGCGACTATCAGGAAGTAATCGATTGGTTTAAGAATCTGGAGACGACAGAGAAAGAAAGAACGGGTATTAGTAACCTTAAGGTTAATTATAACAAAACTTTCGGTTATTATATCAGTTTACCCCGCAGTAAAGCTGATTTCGCCCCAAAAGAGTATGTGCGTAAGCAAACTTTGGTCAATGAGGAACGTTATATCACCACCGAGTTAAAGGAGAAAGAAAATATAATTCTGACGGCAGTAGATGAATTAAATAACCTAGAATACGAGATTTTTAGCGATTTACGCCGTCAAGTGGCCGAATTTTCCCCAGAAATCCGGGAAGTGGCCACAAAAGTCGCCGCTTTGGATGTGTTGGCAGCATTGGCAGAAATCGCCGTTTATCAGGGATATTGTCGCCCGGAAATCGCCGATGGTCGTCTTATCGATATTAAAGATGGTCGTCATCCCGTGGTGGAACAATCCCTTGGGGCCGGCTTTTTTGTGCCGAATTCGATTAATTTGGGCAATCAGGAAGGTTTAGAATATCCTGACTTGATTATTCTCACCGGTCCCAATGCTAGTGGCAAAAGTTGTTATCTGCGACAGGTGGGATTAATTCAATTGTTGGCCCAAACCGGCAGTTTTGTCCCGGCAAAGTCGGCCAAAATCTCCATCTGCGATCGCATTTTCACCCGGGTGGGGGCTGTGGATGACCTCGCTACTGGCCAATCCACCTTTATGGTGGAAATGAACGAAACTGCCAATATTCTCAATCACGCCACAGACAGATCATTAGTATTATTAGACGAAATTGGCCGGGGTACAGCCACTTTTGACGGTTTATCCATAGCTTGGGCTGTGGCGGAGTATTTAGCCACGGTACTGCAATCGCGGACGATTTTCGCCACTCACTACCACGAACTGAACGAATTAGCTTCAATTTTAGAGAATGTGGCTAATTATCAGGTAACAGTCAAAGAATTACCCCATGAGATAGTATTTTTGCACCAAGTACGACCGGGAGGCGCGGATAAATCCTACGGTATCGAAGCGGGGAGATTAGCCGGTTTACCAGCTTCTGTGATCGATCGTGCCATGCAGGTGATGGGTCAAATCGAAAAACATAGTAAAATTGCGATCGGTTTGCGTCAAGGAATTAAGAAAATTAAACCAGTTAAGTCGGATAATTCCCCCTCTCTGCAGCAGTTAGATATTTTTGATGACAGTAAGTAGGGTTTGCGGCAAAAAGTTTGTTGGTGGAGGCAGGGTGTGGGGTGTGGGGT
>NZ_JADEVX010000068.1:0-22035 GCF_015207925.1 Microcystis sp. LEGE 00066
GGTGTGGGGTGTGGGGTGTGGGGTTTTACCTATTTTCAGGGCGTTCGGCGAAGCTCAGTCGAGCCGTGGTCAATTACCTAATTTTCAGGAAAAAAGTACCTGAATTTTCTCCCCAATCACTCCAAAGGTCGGCACTTTTTGAGGAAAAAAAAGTCTAAAAGCGTTATCCAACAAGGTTTTTAGATTTATTCAGCAAACCCTAATTAACCGTAACCTTTCAGGGGGGAACAGAAGCGCTGTATTGGCTAAAAAAAGAAAAAGCTACCACCATCAAGGTGACAGCTAAGGGACTTGCGCTTTGATAATGTACCTTTTGGGCGAACGCAGTTCGCCCCTACATTGTGGACAAAATCCGTTACTGTAGGGGCGCAAGCATTCATTGGTGTCAACTTAAGGGAAGAGGTTCCCATATTTGTCGATGGAGAGCCTCTTTCTCTCGATGTCGCTGACGTTCAGCTTTAATCAGTCCAAAAAGTTGAGCGCGTTCGGCTAAATAGCTGATTACATCTGGGTTTTCGCCCCGAGAGAAAGCCTTCGCTACATAGTAAAGGCTTCTAAAAACCATCTCGACAGAAATTTTTTCTTGCGGCTGATGGAGAGCGACAGCCACATCTTGAACTATCTGAGTGAGAACAGTATAGAAAATCAAGGTAGTGAGAATTTGGATTTGTACGCCGTTAGTGTGTCCAACCCATAAATAGGCCAGTCCTAAGAGTCGCTTAGTTAAGAGAAAAGCTTCTTCTATCTGCCATCTTCTTCTATACAAATCACAAACTTCCTCAGCGGATAGTTGTTGAGAATCAAGCACGTTTGTCAAATAATCATACCAAGTATTTCCCCAAAGGACTGAGACTAATCTGACGGTCGAATGGCAAGGATTAGAGCGATACTGACCGAGGGTAATAATCTCATCTCAGTAAAGTTTTCCTGCGGACAAAACTTGCTTTATTTGGTAAGATGTTTTCCCCCTCATGCGGGTAAGGTCAAACCACGGAAAACTAAAAAAGCCTAGGTCAACGACTAGCAAGCCTGATGTAGGTAGCTCATTTATTAATTGTTCTACCCATACTTTATCGTTACATCTCTCATTTTTCTGATACCATACTGTCACAGGTACTTGCGTAAATGCCTCAACAATCATCATTATTCTTCCAGCCAATTTCCCAGATTCCTTCTCGGAAGCTTTCAGGCTTTTCCTCAGCTGCTCTAGGGTTGAGCCATCGGCTATCCAAATAACACTGAATTTTTCTCTCACCTTTTGCCATTTCTCAGCTATGCTAATTTTACCTGACATTTCTTTTCTTTTTTCTAAAATATTTCTCAGCAGCAATACAAAGATTTCCGTAGGTAAGCTCATCAATCTTTTGGATACAGCTTGCTTACTTACTTTTAGAGGTTCTACCCAGAGTAATCCTTCCTCTTTTCAGACTCTTACAGCTTCACTTAATCCCGCTATCTAGCGATAGACTAAGCTTACCAATAAGGCGACCACCACGGGTAAGGTTAATAATCTATCTCTCATGATTTTTTCATGATTTCCTTGCATATATTTTAGCGGCGTAAATAATCTTGGCTCTAGGTATTTTTTAAGTTCTTCTATTACTTGTGGGATTTCTGGGCTTGGGCATTGATGTGGTCGCCGCAAATCTGGATTCCCCTGTTTTCTCGGTCGTTGCTTAGAGCGCTTTTTCACTGACCCACCTCTGACTTCCTCACCCTATTTTACCATTTTTTACTTCCTTCCTCTTGGATAATCAGCTACCTTTTATAATTAAGCTTCTTGCTTAAGTTGACACCAATGGCAAGCCTTGCGCCCCTACAGTAACGGATTTTGTCCACAATGTAGGGGCGAACTGCGTTCGTCCAAAAGGTACATTATCAAAGCGCAAGTCCCTAACCAGTTATTGGACATTCCACCAACCGAAAGCTGGCCCGACAAAGCGAATAACCACCCAAACCCCGGCTAAAACTCCTATACCAATCCAGGCACCCCTAGTGGTTAACTTGTAAGCTTGGGCCGCTTGACTTTTGGTAATTGGTAGCCAAGGCAGGATATTTTCTTCCTGTCCATACTTATCACCTAGGGCCGATTGACGACGTTTTGATTCACCCATACTAATGTCAGTTATTAAGAGGTTTTTCTCTGATTGTATATCGAAAGACAACAGGCCACACCCAATCCTAGTCCATCAAGGAGGGCGATCGAAACTAACGGCCGATGACCGACTATTATAGAATTAAAGGTTGCGACTGAAACGAGAATAATAATTATGGCAACCATTAACAGTAATTACTTAAAACTAAAAGCGGGTTATCTTTTCCCAGAAATTGCCCGACGAGTCCAAGCTTTTGCGGCAGCCAATCCCGATGCTAACATTATCCGTCTGGGGATTGGGGATGTCACCGAACCTTTGCCCCTAGCTTGTCGCGAGGCCATGATTAAAGCAGTGGAGGAAATGGGCGATCGCTCTAGCTTTAAGGGTTACGGGCCTGAACAGGGTTATGCTTGGTTAAGGGAGAAAATCGCCGTCCATGATTTTCAGGCTCGCGGTTGTGAGATAAGTGCCGATGAAATCTTTATTTCCGACGGTTCTAAGTGCGATACGGGCAATATTCTCGATATTTTTGGAGATAATAACTCGATCGCTGTTACTGACCCAGTATATCCCGTTTACGTCGATACTAACGTTATGGCTGGACACACGGGAGAGGTCAACAAACGCGGCGAATACGAGGGCTTGATTTATCTGCCAATTACCGCCGAAAATAACTTTACTGCCCAGATTCCGGCGGAAAAAGTCGATTTAATCTATCTCTGTTTTCCCAATAATCCCACCGGGGCCACAGCTACCAAAGAACACTTGACAGCTTGGGTTAATTATGCTAAGGCCAACGGATCGATTATCTTTTTTGATGCAGCCTACGAGGCCTTTATCACCGATGCCAGTTTACCCCATTCCATCTATGAAATCGAGGGGGCGCGGCAATGTGCGATCGAATTTCGCTCTTTTTCTAAAAATGCCGGTTTTACCGGGACCCGTTGCGCTTTAACCGTGGTTCCCCAAAGTCTGATGGCCAAAGCGGCCGACGGCAGCGATGTGCAACTCTGGAAACTGTGGAATCGTCGGCAATCGACCAAATTTAACGGCGTTTCCTACATTGTCCAACGGGGGGCCGAGGCGGTTTATTCCTCGGAAGGACAGGCACAAGTACAAGAACTTGTCAAGTTTTATTTACAAAATGCAACAATTATCCGAGAAAAATTAACTGCTGCCGGTTTAGAAGTCCATGGTGGCGTAAATGCGCCCTACGTTTGGGTAAAAACGCCCCAGGGTCTATCAAGTTGGGATTTCTTCGATAAACTGCTACATACCTGTAATGTGGTGGGGACTCCCGGATCTGGCTTTGGGGCTGCCGGAGAGGGTTATTTCCGGCTATCGGCTTTTAATAGTCGTGCTAATGTCGAGGCCGCTATGGAGAGAATTATCAGTAAATTTCCAGGCTAATCCTCAAGAGAGGGATGTTTGCGGAAGCATCCCCCAACAACCCCATCGGGAATTGATAGACTGGTAACTACTCACCGACAACGGCTCACCGATGCGACCCTTTTGGTTAGAATCCTTACAGGTAGAAAGATTAACGATCGCAATTGCTGGCCTACCGGCACATCTGCAAGGGATCAAGTTGGTGCAGTGGTCAGATCTGCACTGCGATGAAGAGCATTTGCCTGAAGCTGTCCTGCAAGAAGCGATCGCCATTACTAATCAGGAAAAACCCGATCTCATCTTCCTGACAGGGGACTTTATCACCTATAGTCCCAAACCAATTTTTGCCCTAGCAGATAGCATAAAAGCTCTCAAAAGTCAAGGGGGTATTTATGCTTGTTTAGGAAATCATGACAGTTATCTTCCGCAAGCAAGGGAAACGGTCAGATCAGCCTTAACTAGCGTGGGAATTCGGGTACTCTGGAATGAAATCGTCACACCCTACGGCGAAAATTTTCCCATCGTCGGATTGGCCGATTATTGGTCTGGGGAATTTTTACCGCAAATCCTCGAGCAAATTTCCCCCGATATACCCAGACTCGTCCTTTCCCACAATCCCGATACAGCCATGATTTTAAAGGATTGGCGCGTGGATTTGCAGTTATCCGGTCATACCCACGGAGGTCAAGTGACTATACCGGGTATCGGTTCCCTACCGATAATTTTAGAGGAACTTAGGCGATCGCTGCCAGAACCCTATGGTCAATGGGTTCCCCTTCACCGGCAGTTTAGCAAAGTAGTCCGATACTGGCAATGGTCCGAGGGATTTCATCGAGTCGGGGAAAATCAATTATATGTCAATCGAGGCTTAGGAACCTATTTTCCCGGTCGTCTTTTTTGTCCCCCCGAAGTGACAGTAATCACTTTGATCAACGGCAGTCAGTCTTGAATCAGTTATCAGTGAGCAGTTATCAGATTTAAGTTTTAAGTTTTAAGTTTTGAGTATGCCGCATTAAATCAGCTGTTGACTATCTAAATTACTCGTTAAGACTGCACCGGAGTTGGGAGTAGGGAGAGAAAGTTTGAGCATTTGTACTAAAATTTCCCCTACGCAGTTTAAATTCAGTACAGCTTAGAAGCTTACTACTGTCTTTTCACTGATTACTGTTTACTGATAACTGAAAAAACACTTATGACAGAAAATAGAGATAACTTCAACGAAACTTATAATGCACTAATTGAGCGCATTGTCAATCTAACTTTAGAAGGAAAAATTAGAGCTAAATCACAGGTTTATAACCTTTTGTCCGAGGGAGTAAAAAATGGCACAGGAGAAATTTTTGAGCGTTGTTTAACTGAAAAAATCATCGTTACTCGCTCACAGTTAGAAACAAAAATTAAAGCCACTAGGGTTTTGCGGGCCCTGGAAACGATCGAAAGTGAATGGGAAAAATATCAAAAAACCAATCAGCAAAATTCTCTCACTGCAGCGGCGATCGATAATCTGGTAAAAATCGATCGAGAGGATCGTTTACTGACGTTAGTGAATTTAATCGATCCCAATCAAAATAATGCTTTAACCCTAGAACAATTACAACAGTTAGCCAAGCATTTACAGACAGTTTCTCAGCAGCGGGGAGAAGCGGATTTATGGCAAATTGCCACGGGGATTAATCTGGGGTTAAATACTTGGTCAAATTTATCGAATGATCTCACCAGTTGGCTCTACGAACAAAATCGTAATCTTGGTTTTACTAATGATAATGAGCGAGTGACCCCTTGGCAAATTTGGGCAAGTAAAGTTAATCCCTCTTGGTTAAAACGAGTCTTAGAAAGTTTAGCTAATCAACAAGCTTTTGATTCTATTACTCAGGATTTAACTTTAACCGATTGGGTAGAAACTGCTATTGTTTTTCAATATATCCAAAGGGGACTAATTAACTTTTTTGATCAGCGTATCTATAGCGAAAAACTGGGAGCTAAATTATCCATTTCTACCTTTCTCACCTTTGCTTTAATTTGGTCACTGTTAACCAATAGTTTCGAGCAAGTTAGTAAAAATTCCCTCTATAGTCGCGGCTGTTTTCAGATGGCTTTACAAATTCTGAGAACCTTTGCTCAACGGGATTATTTTCCTTTATACGGAGGAATTTTCGCATCCTTTTCTGGCAGTTATCTCAAGGAGGCCTTAGATTATTTATCAATTCCTCTGCGTTATGTGGAAGGTACGGGAGAAAAGGCGAGAATTTTAACTTTAATTGCCTATTCTAATCGCATTCGCGGCGACTATCCACAGGCTAGAGAATGTCATCAACAAGCTTTAGAAATTGCTCGTCAACAGCAGGATTATGCTTGTGAAATAGCTAATTTAAACCATTTATCCCGTCTCAATGCTATCGAAAAAAACTATGCAGAAGCGATTAATTTAAGTCAGAGAGCCTTAATTTTAAGTCGTCAACAGGGTAATAGTTTAGGACAGGCTAACGCTTTAGCTAATTTGGGTTATAGTCAGGTACAGGAAGCACAACAGTTAGAGAGATATGATCCCGAAATTTATCAAACTTCGATCGAGTATTTAAAACAGGGATTAAAGTTAGCGGAAAGTCTCCAAGATTGGCAGAGTAAATCCCTTTGTTGTAGCAGTTTAGGTTTAGCATATCTTGTCCTCGAAAGAACCCAAGATGCGATTAATATTCTCCTACAAGGATTGGAATCGGCCAAATACTACGGAGATGTATATCTGCAAGGTTTATTACTAACTTATTTAGGGGAAGCTTACTATCAAGACAAGAATTTTGAACAGGCAATTTATATGGGTTCTCTAGGAATGTATTGGCTACACGAAATCGGTGCAGTGGAATGGCGACAAGCTGCTAGTCTATTAACAGTTATTCGCGGTAAAAATATCGCAGCTTTTGAACAGACTTTCAGTCAGGAACGTTCCTCCCTGATTAAATCTATTGGACTGGAAGGCTACCAATATATCTCAGAAATCCTCAGCAAATATCAACAGGATAATTAGTGAATACAAAGCATAACCTATTAATTAATCTCTCGGTACTTTTTCCCCAACCCACGGGAATCAGTACCTACATTCTTAACCTCTTACCCTACCTGAAAAATTTAGAACCAACCCTACTAACAGCTAATAGTTATCCCGACTTTAACTGTTATTCTATCCCCAAAGGTCTCGGCCCTGATCGAGGAGCGAAAGGTCATTTAAAACGCTTACTCTGGACTCAGTGGCAGTTACCGTCAATTTACCGACAATTAAAGGCGAATTTACTCTTTTCTCCCCTTCCGGAAGCGCCGATAAATTCTCATTGTCGCTTTGTCGTCATGGTCCACGATTTAATTCCCCTGCGGTTTCCCAGTTTTACTTCCCCCTTAACCCACTATTTCCGTTATTATGTGCCGCAGGTATTACAACAGGCAAAACATATTATCTGTAACTCTCAGGCAACGGCCAAAGATATCACTGAATATTATCAAATTCCCGCCGATAAAATTACTTCAATTCCCCTAGCCTATGATCATCATCACTTTCGTCCTATGGAAGATAATAAGCCAGAACATCCCTATTTTCTCTATCTCGGTCGTCCCAATCCCTATAAAAATTTACCGCGTTTAATCGCCGCTTTTGCCCAACTGCCCCCAGATTTAACAGATTATCATCTTTGGATTGCCGGCAGCTTTGATCGCCGTTATACCCCCAATTTACAACAACAAGCGCGGGAATTAGCAGTCAGCGATCGCATTAAATTTCTCGACTATATCCCCTACGATCACCTACCCAAAGTTATCAGTCAAGCCACTGCTTTAGTCTTCCCCAGTCTCTGGGAAGGCTTTGGATTGCCCGTTTTAGAGGCTATGGCCTGCGGTACACCCGTCATTACCTCAAATTTGTCATCTTTGCCCGAAGTCACGGCAACAGCGGCAATTTTAATCGATCCCTATCGAGTCGAGTCCCTAGCCGATGCCCTAAAAATTATCGCTCAAGATCGACAATTACAGTCAAAATTAAGTCATCTAGGCAAAAAACGGGCCGATGAGTTTAGTTGGCAAAAAACTGGTCTAGCTACGGCAGCAATCTTAAATCAATATCTAGGGTATGCTTAGGGACTTGCGTGGGAATAATATCCCAATCGATCGGAGGGCGCAAGCTTTGCGCCCCTACAGTAACGGATTTTGTCCACAATGTAGGGGCGAACTGCGTTCGCCCAAAAGGTACATTATCAAAGCGCAAGTCCCTAACCTGATCGGTCATCGTCGGAAAAAGAAAAATAATTTGACAGATCGGCAGCATTTGCTGTAGGATTGATGATCGTGACCTCAATTGGAGAGATGGCCGAGCGGTTGAAGGCGCAGCACTGGAAATGCTGTTTAGGGGTAACTTTAACGAGGGTTCGAATCCCTCTCTCTCCGTCCCCAAAGCACCTCATAAGTAGGGTTTGCGGCAAAAAGTAAAAAGTAGGGTGCGTTAGACGGCAAAAATTGTTGCTTTGACTTGAAGGTGACAATCCGTCGTAACGCACCACCTATAGCTGACTCTCAAAGCTACTTTTGGCTGATTGACGCGGCAAAGATTTAGAGTGAACCTCCCATCTAATTCCCCCTCGGTAAACCATCTTTACACTTAGCTAACCACTCCAATAAACTATCTAACTGCTGTGGTGGTTTTACCGCTCCTAAACCCCTGACTGTCACCTGTTTGGGACTATAAACAAAGCGTGATTGTATATGTTGGGGTAGGTGTTCTTGTAATAATTTCCACGCTGGTTCCTCCATGGGAGTTTCGAGGATAATATGCTGTTTTCCATCGGGTTTAATGCGCGAAAAACCGAGGGATTTAGCCAGATGTTTTAACTCGATTACCTTAAATAATTGTGCCACTGGGGAAGGAATTGCCCCGTATCTATCCACTAAATCCGCAGCAATTTGTCCTAAAGTTTTCTGAGAATTAGCAGTAGCGATCGCCCGATAGACATCCATTTTCTGCTCCGGATCCGATATATAATCATTAGGAATAAATGCCGTCAATTTCAGATCGATTTGGGTATCCTCCACTTGAGGAATTTCTTGACCTTGAATTTCCCGCAAAGCTTCCTGTAACATTTCCATATATAGATCAAAACCAATCGCTTCCATTTGTCCCGATTGTTCCGCACCCAATAAGTTACCAGCGCCGCGAATTTCCAGATCTCTAGTCGCTAATTGATACCCCGATCCTAACTGGGTAAATTCTTGAATTGCCTTTAATCTTTCCCGAGCGGTTTCTGTTAGTTCTCCCTTAGCTGGATAAAGTAACCAAGCGTGCGCTTGTACTCCCGATCGCCCCACCCTTCCTCGCAGTTGATAGAGTTGCGCTAAACCGAATTTTTGGGCATCTTCAATGATAATTGTGTTAACTCTGGGAATATCTAACCCCGACTCCACAATAGTCGTACAGACTAAGATATCCGCTTCCCCATTATTAAAAGCTAACATGGTGGTTTCTAATTCAGCCTCATCCATACGACCATGACCAATGGCAATTCTAGCACCAGGAATCATCCCTTGAATTACTGCCGCTTTTTCTTCAATTCCCTCGATTCTGGGTACTACATAAAAAATCTGTCCCCCCCGATCCAATTCATTACGAATTGCCGTTCTAATCACATCAGAATTATAACTAGAAAGGTGGGTTTGGATGGGACGACGAGAGGGGGGAGGTGTGGTAATTAAACTCATTTCTCGCACCCCAGAAAGGGACATATAAAGAGTCCGGGGAATCGGTGTCGCACTCAAAGTTAATACATCAATATTACTTTTAAAAGCCTTAATTTTCTCCTTTTGATTGACCCCAAAACGCTGTTCTTCATCAATTACCAATAACCCCAAATCCCTAAACTCCACCGCTTTACTCAATAACAACTGAGTACCCACTACTATATCCAATTCCCCCGTTTTCAAGCGCTGGACGATATCTTTTTTCTCGGAATTGGTGCGAAAACGATTTAATAAACCCACATTAATGGGATAGGGAGCAAAACGTTCTTTCAGAGTGTGATAATGTTGTTGGGTTAAAATCGTTGTTGGCGCTAATAAAGCCACCTGTTTATGACCCGTGGTGACAGCTTTAAAAATAGCACGAATGGCCACTTCTGTCTTGCCAAAACCCACATCCCCACAGACTAAGCGATCCATCGGGCGATCGCTTTCTAAATCCCGTTTCACATCCTGTATCGCTTTCAGTTGATCGGCAGTGGGTTGGTAGGGAAAAGAATCCTCTAACTCCCGCTGCCAGGGATTATCCATAGGATAGGCAAAACCCGATTTTTGGGCGCGTTGGGCGTAAATATTGATTAAATCAACCGCTAACTTCTTAACCGACTTCCTGACGCGAGCTTTCGTCGCTTCCCACGCTTTGCCAGAGATGTTATGTAATTCTGGCTCTTGAGTACCTGTATGACGATAACGGGAGAGATTATCAAGAGAATCGGCAGGAACCCGCAATAATCCATCGGCATACTTAATAACTAGATAATCTCGACCTTGCACTACTCCGCTAATTGTGCTTTCCTGCTTTTCTAGTTTGATAAACTGTCCGATGCCATGGTGTTTATGTACTACAAAGTCGAGGGGACGGAGTTTGTTCACGTCCACCTGTACCGAGGCTGCTTGCCGACGTTTGCGGACGTAACCGGCAGTATTTAAAAGATGTTGCCCGAAGAACTCTCGATCAGTAACGACGACTATGCGATAGGTGGGTAGTATAAAACCTTCTAATTCAGCTAATCCTGAGTATTTTAGGGCTGTAGCGGTGTTTTGAATGATTAAGCGCTCGATCGCCCCAAAATCAAGGGGATTGGGGATAAATTGGGCCGGACAGTCGTGTTCCTGTAATAACGAGACTGTGCGGGAGGGTTGGGCAGATATTAACCATGTAGCGTATTTATTTACTTTAATACCGCTATAAATCTCTCTTTTTCCCCGTAAAATTTCCGCTAGTTTGGCGAATTGTCCCGGATTGGTGGGAATCGGACGACTGGAGAGATTAAGACTATTTTCGGACAGGTGATCGTCTATTTCTGAGAGGTAGAGATGGGGAAATTTAACCGATATTTGCAGAGATTCGCCAAAATAACGGTGAATTTGCGGTAAAGCTGGTTCTATCTCTTGCCAGCGTTCCCCAATATATTCTATCCAGCGATCGCTTCTAGCTTGACAGCTTTCCAGTTCATCAAAGGCAATCAGGGTATTTTCGGGGAGATAATCCAATAAAGAGGCAGGTTGAGGGAAGGCCAAGCCTAAAAATCGCTCAATTCCCTCTGGATAAATGCCATTAGCCAATTTTTCTCGCTCTTCAGCCTCCAAATAATCGGCCACTGTGGGGGGAAGAGAAGGAGCAATGATCGATGCGAAGCTAGTGGGAGTAAGAAGCAGATTGGGGATAGAATCGAGGGATCTTTGGGTGGCAGGGTCAAATTCTCGCAATTTTTCCAATTCATCGCCGAAAAATTCTAACCTGACCGGTAATTCGGCCGAAACTGGGAAAATATCAACGATATCGCCGCGACGACTCCATTGCCCTTCGGTTTCTACCAGTGAAACCCGTTCATATCCTAATCTAGCTAGGGTTAGATCGAGGTTTTTGGCTTCTATAACCCTTCCTACCGCAAAATTATCGCTATACTGCTCGAAAACCTCTCTAGGGGGTAAATGGGGCTGCAGGGCCTTTTCGGTGGTAACGATCGCAATTCCGGCCTCTTGATGACTGATTAGAGCTTGTCCTGAGCTACGTCGAAGGGCCGATAATACCTGCATCTGTCCCCAAATCATCTCGGATTCCCGATTAAATCTCTCGTAGGGGCAAGCTTCCGAGGTGGGATAAAAGAAAACACCTTTCCACGTCATCGCTTCTAATTGTGCCGCCCAACGTGCCGCTTCTTCCAGATTGGCACAGATAATTAAAAGATTTTTTCCTTGACAACGGGCGAAAGCTGTGCTGATTAATCCTTTCGGTAAGCGGGCAAGGCCGGTTAGGGTTAAATTGCCGTTTTTCTCCAGTTTTTGGATAAGTTCGGCAGTTAATGGCGATTTTTCAATGTTGCGGATAACGGAGGCAAAAGTCATTTTTTAGTGATCGGCGCTCGGTTTTTGGTTAGGGTTTGCGGCAAAAAGTTTTTTGTGGGGACAGGGTGTGGGGTGTAGGGTTTTACCGATTTTGAGGGGGTCAATTACCTAATTTTCAGGGAAAAAGTCCCTGAATTTTCCCCCCGATCACTCCCATGTCCGGTACTTTTTGATTTCCCAAAAAGTCTAAAAGTCTTACCCAACACGGTTTTTAGATTTATTCAGCAAGCTCTAGTTAAGCTCTCCTGAATTTATACTGCCTATTGGGAGTTCTAGTACAAATGCTCAGGCTTCCTCTCCCAACTCCGGCACTCCGGTGCAGTCTTAACGAGTATCAGTTTCCAGTTTACCCACTACTTTTTGGGGTTAATTTTTTTGGGCTTTACTTGACTTGACCAGAGGGGGGTCGCAGGCGCACGGATTTTCCATTATCTATATAATATCATGTCAAGCGTTAGTTAGCAAGAGAAAATTTTTAATTGGGAGCGAAAGATCGAAGGACGAAAAACCAGTACATCTATACCGAAATATTTTCAGAATGATAACGATTCTCACCGACTGTGATAAGATCAGAATCATAATCAGACTCAGTTAATCCGATGGGTAAAAATTTCCAGTTAACAGCGATCGCTTTAACCCTGACTATAGCCAGCTTAACAGCTTGTAGTGGTCCCTCGGTCAAGGAAGAGGAAGCAAAGACACCCTTACAGGTGACAGTGAGTATCGTACCGCAGGAATATTTTGTCAAACGTATCGGCGGTGATAGAGTCAGTGTTAATGCCATGATTCAACCCGGGACAGATCCCCACACCTATGAACCAAAACCCGAACAATTAAAAACCACAGCCCGATCGCAAGCCTATTTTAAAATTGGTGTATCCTTAGAAGATGCCTGGAAAGATCGCTTAAACAGTGTTAACCAACAGATGTTAATCGTCGATACCAGTCAAGGGGTAGATAAAATCCCTTTGACAGCAGAACATGATCACGATCACGATCACGCTAAGGAAAAAAAACATCAAGCTGGAAAAAACACCCTAGATCCCCATATTTGGTTATCACCAAAACGAGTCAAAGCACAAGCAAAGACTATTTATCAAACCCTAGCACAACTCGATCCGGGTCAGGAAGCTATCTATCGGGCTAACTTGGAAAAATTCAGTCAGGAATTGGACGCATTAGATCAAGAAATTCGGCAAAACTTGGCAGGGATTAAAAACAAAAAATTTATGGTATTTCATCCCGAATGGGGCTATTTTGCCCAAGATTACGGTTTAGAGATGATTGCGATCGAAATCGACGGTAATGAACCCAGTGCTGCCCAGTTAAGTCAACTAATCAAACAGGCCAAAAAAGAGAATATTAAAGTTATTTTTACTCAACCAGAATTTAGTCAGAAAAGTGCCGAAACTATTGCTAGGGAAATTGGGGGACAGGTAATCCCTATCAGTGCCTTTGCTCAAAATTGGAGTGAAAACCTGCGACAAGTTTCCCAAAAAATGGCCACAGTTTTAAATCAGTAATTGCTTGTATATGTCAACGATCATTACCATTAATAATCTCTGGGCCGGCTACGAACAGGAACCTATCCTCGAAGATATTAATTTAACCATTGAAGAATTAGATTTCCTGGGAATTATCGGCCCGAATGGAGGAGGAAAAACTACCCTCCTTAAGGTTTTACTGGGATTAATTAAACCTTGGCGGGGAGAAGTCAGTATTTTGGGTCAAAGTGTCGAAAAAGGTCGGGAATTAGTCGGTTATGTGCCGCAGTTTGTCGAATGCGATCGCTCATTTCCCATCACTGTGGGTGAGGTGGTGAAAATGGGGAGATTGAGCAGCAAAAAACTCTGGCAAGGCTATAGTAAAAAAGATGAAGTAAGGGTAGATAAAGCTTTAGATAGTGTGGGAATGTTAGCGTTGAAAAAAAGATCGATTGCTGAACTTTCGGGGGGACAGCGCCAACGGGTTTATATCGCTCGCGCTTTAGCGGTAGAACCCCGTCTCTTGATTTTAGATGAACCCACTGCCAGTGTCGATCCCCAAATGCGTGCTAGTATTTTTTCCCTGTTGCAAGAATTGAATGAGTGGATGACCATTTTAATTATTTCCCATGATCTGGGAACCCTATCTACCTATGTTAAATCGATCGGTTGTCTCAATCGTCGTCTCTATTATCACGGCCAAAAATCTCTCACTACCGCCATGCTAGAACAAGTGTATTGTTAAGTAGTCGTGCAAAATTAATTTCTTGGTTAGGATAGGCAAAAGGCAAAAGGCAAAAGGCAAAAGGCAAAAGGCAAAAGCTTTATCGAAATGTGTAATTAATTTTGCTTAGGTACTTAAAAGTTTTCTCCTTTTGGGTTAAAATGGATTTCTGCTCAAGCTCATTGTTGAATGGCATTCACTCGTGTCTAAAAGGGATAAACTACTAGAACTACTCAAGAATAGTCCTAATAACGCAAGATTCAACGATATTTGTCAACTGCTAGAATTAGAAGGGTTTTCCCTTGATCGAATTACAGGTAGCCATCACATTTTTAAAAGAAATGATATTATTTTGGTCATACCTGTTCATAATAAAAAAGTAAAATCTGTTTATATTCGTCGAGTCCTTGAAATTATCGGAGATAACTAAAGATGAATTATCCAATTATTATTTATCCCTGTGAAGAAGGCGGTTTTGTCGCTGAAATTCCAGCACTATCTGGCTGTTTGGCTCAGGGTGAAACCTTAGAAGAAACCCTACAAGAATTACTGATGGTAAAAGATTTATGGTTAGAAACAGCCCAAAAATATAATCAAAAACTTCCCAACTTAGAAACAGAGATAGCGAAAATCAAAGCATTAAGCACTGTATAGAGCATTTTTGGGGGAATTGCGATCGCTAACTGCCGTCTTGACTTAAAAAATAGTTACTTAACGGGCTTTTTTGCTTTTAATCATGATGAATTTGTAATTATTCTGCGTTACGCTAACACATCCTACCGTGCTACTATTCTGGTCAGTGATTCTTGACAGTAACCAGATGCGATCGATGATTCAGACGGATCAACAGTTTCCTAGTGTCGGTAGTCAGACTAAGGGACTTTTGGTTAATGCGGATGGCTCTGTGGATCTCTATTTCGGGCCGAAACCGCTTGCGGGTAAGGAAAATAATTGGGTGCAGACAAATCCGGGCACGGGTTGGAATAGGATTCTTCGGCTTTATGGCCCGCTTGAGCCTTGGTTTGATAAGACTTGGCGACCAGGGGAAATCGAGTTATTGAAGTAGTCCTATCCAGAATATGGCTGGATCGCCGATCTGTTGCTTGGGTTGAGGTGATAAAATTTGGCGATCAAACTTTGTCAGAGAGAATGATTGCAGTAACTCGACAATTAGGTTATTATTTCCTATAGTTGGGTTGCATTTCTGAACCTTAAGCGACGAGAGTGGCGATCCCACTAAATCCTTTAGTCTGATGAGCATTGCAAACTTATAATGTCTATCAAGTTCCATAAAACCACAAGTATCTATTTTTATACACATATTTAACTTCTATTATAAATACATTCATTTTCCTATGAACATTGATGATTTTAAACACCTTTTTCCATTGCCAGAAAACTGGATCAATACTATCCTTCTATTGCTTTTCTTTGGATTTTTGCCATTCATTATTAAATCGATAACTCCATTAACTAAGTTATATTCAACCTTTAAAGAGTTTAAAGATCGCAAAATTCTTACGGAAAAATTAAGTCGAGGTGCATACGATAAAGAAACAATACAACAATCAACTAAATATTACATCAGTCCTAAGTGTTCAAATATAGATCCAGCCCAAGAGGAAGAAATACGACAAGCATTAATGGCGACAAGAGAAAGTTTATTTAAAAAAATAGATGATTTTTTAGATGATCATGATTCTTCTAAAAGACACTTACTCATACTAGCTGACTCTGGAACTGGCAAAACATCATTTGTTTTAAATTATTATGCTCATAATTTACGTCGAAGTCGAAACAAATCTCAAAATTTATTTTTAGTACCTCTCGGCTTGAAAGATGCTGATACACAAATTAGCGAATATGAAAATAAAAATGAGACTGTTATTTTTCTTGATGCCTTAGATGAAGATACGAAAGCGATTGAAGATCATCGTACACGCATCAGACATCTTATGGATGCTTGTCGAGATTACAAGCGAGTGATTATTACTTGCAGAACACAATTTTTTCCAAATGATGAAGAAATGCCTGTTGAAACAGGAATTGCTCGGGTAGGCCCTCGAAAAGCTGGAGAAAAAGGTGTTTATGAATTTTGGAAACTTTATCTTTCTCCTTTTGATGATAATGATATAGACCTTTATCTTCAAAAGCGTTTTCCCTTTTGGCTTTCTAGCAAACGGAAAAAAGCGGTTCTTCGGTTTGTCTTATGCAATAGACGGGAGTTATAAGGGATGGAACCCTTATAGAGAAAGACATTGGGCGATTTTTGTCAATTGTTTTTTATCTAAAGCGAACTAATCAATTAAATCCCTTACCAGATAAAGATTTTGTTGATTTATGCCCCCCTATCGAACCATAACAAGTAACGAAGAGCCAAAAAAGCTAAAGAGTTAGCTTATCGGATTAAGTCACTAAGTGTAAGACCGATGCTTTTAGCTCATATTCCTGATGTTATTGAGTCAGGACACAAAATAACTCAATCTTACCAGCTATATCAACTAATGGTAGATGCTTGGTTAGAGCGAGAGTCTTCTTGGGTAAGCAAAAGTAAGTTAGGAGAATACTCAGAACGGCTTGCTGTAAATCTTTATGTTAATAGGGAAAAAAGAGGAATGGAGAGAATTCCTTCTCAAGATTTAGAGGGTTTAGCCAATGAGTGGAATAGCGATTTGACACGATGGCAACTTAGTGGAAGATCACTTTTGAATCGGGATGCACAGGGAAATTATAAATTTGCTCATCGCTCAATCATGGAGTACCTTTTTGTTAAAAGGCTACTTCAGGGAGATTTTGGTTGTAGTGGTGTTATTCTTACTGATCAAATGAAACGTTTTTTGATCGAAATAATTGCAACTGAAAGTGATAATCTTAGTATTGATGAAGCTTTAGAGTTTTTTTTAAAAATAGAAGTTTATATTGATTACGAAGATCGAATTATTTTAGAGAGAAATAAACAAAATGCTCTTGATCAAGCACCTAATGCTGATGACTTAGAAGAGTTGATTAATTCTCAAGACGACTTTGTCGTTAAATTAAATAAGTTTTACAACGACGCTATGATTTTAATTCATTTTTCTGGGATAAATCTACTTTTGTCTCGCGATATAGATAATGGGATAAAAGATGAACTTTTTTTGAAATTACAAAGTTCAGATTTAGGTTTTAGTGATTCCTATATTAAGCAAGTTCTTGAGCTATTACTCCCTGATTTATCTAATTCAAGAGAATCTTTTATAAGGGCTAAGACTAGATTAAATGGATTACGAAAATACTACATTGAACAACTAATAGGGAAGACAATTGAAATTGGACTAGATAAAGAAATTGAAAATAGATTAGAAAGCAGAATTGGAATAGAAAAGAAATCTAGCTCACAAGCCAAAATACATCAAGATGTAAAACGTTTTGTAAAACTTTATGGTATTCATGGGCTAATAAGTTTTTCTTTAATTAATCAATCGTCATTCTGCAAGATCGAGCCTTTGTATCCTAATTTTAATAGTTTTGTTTTAAGATTAATTCCCGAAGTGCAATCACCGATCTTGTAGTGCAATCGTTTTTTGATGATGGGGAGGGGCGATTGCTTTTTGGGGAGGAGAAGGGGCGATCGCCTGCCCTGAGATTAATCTCTCAACAAAGCTCGAAAACCAGCTTGCTGAAAATGAATATCCGTTGTTAATGCTTCCGTTATTCTACGCTCTTCCATTACAATAAAAGAAATACAGTCAACAATTCCCCAATTTTTATCGTTTCTTTGACAATATAGTTGAAAAGCTTTTTGATAAAGAATTTCCGATAAGGGAATAACTGTCACTGTTCTGTCCTTTTCTAATGAGGACAATAATGTAATTGACTTAGAGCGATATTTTTGTTTAGATAAAGCATTGCCAATCTCTAAAATAATGGCTCTGGTTGTAACTAAAGGTGTTTTTGAAGTTTTTAATTGTTGGGCAATGGCAAGTGCTTTATGATGATAATCGTCCGTAGATGAAGATAAAGCGATCGCATAACTTGTATCGAGAAATTTCTCAGGGTTCATGCTCTTTTTCTTCGCCATATAAATATTTATCTAGATTTTCTGACCAATCAGAGGGTCCGTCTAGTTGTAATGATTCTGCTGTCTCTAAAAAAGAAGTGAGTTCATTATTTTCATCCGATAAGTTATCAACAATAATGCGAACACGAGTATTAGCCTTCAATCTAACGGGTTGCTCTGGATGAAAGACCTTTCCGTCAAATAATGCGTTAATAGAATTAAGCATGATCTGTTGGTGAAATGATTTTTACTTGAAATATCTATATTATAAATGTAACACACCAAATTGATTGTTATTCGCTGTCATCTTGTTGGTTAAACTTTAAAGCTGCCGCTTGGGATAGGAACGCAAAGGGCGATCGCTTTTTGATGAGGAGGAGGGGCGATCACATATCGTATTTTTCTATTATCATAGTAAAATCAGGCAAATATTTTGAAAATAACATGAAAATTAAAGCTCTAATCTGGCAAGAAGATGGTATTTGGTGCGGTTCCGTACCGGCATTGCCAGGCTGTCATACCTGGGGAGAAAGCTACGAACAATTATTAGAAATGTTGCAAGATGCGGTTCAAGGATGGCTTGAAGTTGCAAGTCAAGAAACAGAAATTGAAGCAGAAAAAGAGCTAGTCGAATTATCATTATGAAATCTATTTCTGGCCAAGCCCTTTGTGAAATTATTGAACGTTATGGTTAGCAGTTAAAACGCATTAGTAGTAGTCATCATATTTATACAAAACAGGGAATGAAAGTTATTTTATCCGTTCCTGTTCATGGCAATAAAGATTTACCAATTGGTACTCTTAAGAGTATTTTGAAAGATGCTGATCTGACCGAAGATGACTTGAGATAACGGTGATCGCTGTTTTCTTGTTGATTAAATCTTAAAAACGCGATCAGGTTTTCTTTTGAAATCTAGGGTAAAGCTGTTAAAACAAAACGGATAGACGTTGCCACTACCGCCGTAAACAAAATCCCAATCAAAGCCCAAACCTGCTTGCCCTGATTGCTGTCTACCTTTTCTATCTGTAATTCCATTTTATCGAATTGCTTATCCATTGAATCCAATCGTTTCTCTACATTATCAACTTTGGTTTCTACAGTAGCCAATCGAATCTGTACTTGATTCACATCTTTAGAAATTGTATCTAGCTTCTGATTCATTTCTGCTAGAACTTCGCGCAAATCCGTTTCGATGATAGTCGGTGTTGGCATAACTCATCTTGTTAATCAGGCTGACACACTCATTTTAATCTATTTTTTTGCTGAGAGAACGGCCTGGCTCTCTTGGGTTTGGTGGGTAAAATGTATTCTAAGATACATTCTTCCTAGCGAGGGGGTGGAACGAACCACAAAGACACAAAGGACACAAAGACTGATCAATCCTATGTAAGTTAAACTTATCACACAGAACCTAGAAGAGCCACGGCCTCTTCTCAAAATATAGCAATTCTCATTTTAAGGTTTCATGACATTAAAACCCTTGCACCTAGAGGGGTTAATAATTCTTAACGAATCTCTAGATCGCTGAAACAAGGCAAAATCGTTTCAAAATGAGAATAGCTGCCGTATAATGTTCAAATTCCTATGGAGTCCTAACCCATGCAAGTGAAACTTTCGGAGCAAATCTCGTCTGCGGATGCGGAAAATATTTTAAAGTGCTTACCAGACTGGATTCAGGATGCCCTGATTGCTCGCGCTACTGAAATTGATTATCCCGTTGAAGCAATCCTTGAGATGGCGATCGCCAGTTTTCTAGACACAGAGGCATTAAGTTTTGCCGACTGTAAGCCAGGGCGAGGTCAATAAGTGCGATCGCTCTTGTAGTAACGCACTAAATTGATTGTTATTCACCGTAATTATCTGATTTTTTGGATTTTTATTAATGCGATCGCCGAGCTTGTAGCTGATCTTGTAGTGCGATCATTTTTTGATGATGGGGAGGGGCGATGGTTTTTGGGAGGAGCAATTTTTTGGGAATGGCGATTTGGATGAGGAGAGGCGATCATTTTTGGGGAGGAGGAGGGGCGATTTTGAGGAGGAGGGGCGATCGCTCCCTAATCAGTATAAGTTGATATAATTATCGTATGTTTATCTGGTCGTCAAAATGTTGCTAAAAATCGTACAAATCGGTAATTCTCAAGCAATTACAATTCCTCAAGCAATCATGGAACAGTGTGAACTTCTGGACGAAGTTGAGGCGATAGTTGATGGAAAAAGAATTATTCTGAGTGCTAAAAAGAAGGTGAGGGAAGGCTGGGCTGAGTTATTTGATGATGCTCCTATTGAAGCCGAGTTACAGGATTGGTTAGGGGTGGAAAACGAGTTTGAGCAGCAAAATCAATGGTAGAAAGATTTAGCATCCTGTTGGTGGCACTCGATCCAACTAGGGGGTCTGAACTGCAAAAAACTCGACCTTGTGTTGTTGTTTCTCCTAGTGAAATTAATGCTCGATTAAGAACAGTCGTTATTGCACCAATCACCAGTACTGTCAAAAATTACCCAACAAGAATCCCCATTGATCAAGAAAATGTGCGCGGCAGTATTGCTTTAGACCAAATTAGGGCGATTGACAAAACCCGAATTGTTGCCACAATTGGCAGTCTTGACGAACGGGTAGCAATGGTAGTGGCTGATCGATTGGTTGAATTTTTTCACTACTGATTGTCACCGAATTTGTTCGGTTTTAGTATCGCTTTTTTATAAAACAGGGAGAGGTGATCGCTTTTGGGAGGAGCAATTTTTTGGGAATGGCTATCGCTGTTGGGTGATGAGGAGAGGCGATCGTTTTTGGGTGATGTGGGAATGGCGATCACTTTTGGGTGATGGGGGAATGGCGATCGCCTGCCCTGAGATTGATCTCTCAACAAAGCTCGAAAACCAGCTTGCTGAAAATGAATATCCGTTGTTAATGCTTCCGTTATTCTACGCTCTTCCATTACAATAAAAGAAATACAGTCAACAATTCCCCAATTTTTATCGTTTCTTTGACAATATAGATGATAATCGTCCGTAGATGAAGATAAAGCGATCGCATAACTTGTATCGAGAAATTTCTCAGGGTTCATGCTCTTTTTCTTCGCCATATAAAATATCTGAACTTTTCCCATACATATATACTACAATAGCCGAAAACCCTTATTCATCAATGGATACGCCCCTTAACTTTTCTTAATGTACCCATGTAATTTGTAACATTTCTTAATGGATAAGAATTCTCTCCATTTGCTAGAATGGTGGTCATGTATATAGAAAAAGTTCCTAACCGTAATTCCCCCCCCCCGCCGTTCTTCTTCGGGAGTCCTACCGAGAAGGAGATCAAGTCAAAAAAAGAACCCTGGCCAATCTCTCAAAATTACCCGATGATATTATCGACAATTTGAAACTGGCTCTCAAAGGGGCAACACTGTCCATGAATGAAGGCATTCCCAATCATTTTGAAGTGATTAGAAGTCTTCCTCATGGTCATGTGATGGCTATTTTAGAGACGATTAAAAAATTAGGTTTAGATAAAATAATCAGTGAAAAATCCTCACGAATCAGAAACTTAGTAGTGGCGATGATTGTGGCAAGAATCATCAATCCTAAATCGAAACTAGCCACAGCGAGAGGGTTTAATAGCGAGACTTGTAGTCAGAGTTTAGGACAATTGTTAGACTTAGAGAAAGCCGATGAAGACGAATTATATAACGCCTTAGATTGGTTATTAGAAAAACAAAAGAAAATTGAGAAGCACCTAGCAATTAAACACTTAGAATCAGGAACATTAGTCTTGTATGATGTCACTTCTACCTACCTAGAAGGAAATGGTTGTGAACTGGGAAAATATGGTGATAACCGAGATAAAAAGAAAGGGAAAACTCAGATAGTTTTTGGTCTGCTCTGTTCAGCCAAGGGTTGTCCGATAGCGGTAGAAGTATTTGAAGGAAACACCTCAGACGGTGCTACTTTAAGCGGACAAATTGAGAAAGTCAGAAAGGGTTGGGGGATTGAGAATGTGGTCTGGGTAAGCGATAGAGGAATTTTAACTAACTCGAAAATCAAGGAATTAGTAAAACTGATAGGGAGCATCCCAATTTTGCAATAAGTAGAAATGCTTAGAGACTAAAAACGTTAGCTAAGGCAAAATAAAGAGAAACAATTAAACGGTAGAATCATGAATACAGACCAAAAAGAACAACTAGATCAAC
>NZ_JADEVX010000069.1:0-21698 GCF_015207925.1 Microcystis sp. LEGE 00066
GAGACGCTATTGATATTTTGATGGAAAATTTGAGCCAGAGCATCGTCGGCCAAACCGAATCGATTCGCATTGTGCTGGTGGCTTTACTCAGTGGTGGCCACGCTCTCCTGGAAGATGTACCCGGAGTCGGCAAAACCCTGTTAGCTAAATCCTTAGCGCGTTCAATTAACGGTCGTTTCCAACGGGTACAATGCACCCCCGACCTCCTTCCTAGTGATATCACGGGAACGACGATTTGGAACCCCAACAGTCGCGAATTTGAATTTATCCCTGGCCCCGCTTTTGCTAACGTCCTGTTGGCCGATGAAATCAACCGGGCCACACCGCGCACCCAATCGGCACTTCTAGAAGTCATGGAAGAAAAACAAGTTACCATCGATGGAGAAGCGCGGCCGGTCCCCCAACCCTTCTTTGTTATCGCAACCCAAAACCCAATCGAATATCAAGGCACTTTTCCGCTTCCAGAAGCGCAAATGGACCGTTTTGCCGTTTGCCTGAGTTTGGGTTATCCCAGCGCCACAGAAGAATTAAAAATGTTACAAAGACAGCATTCTCAAGAGACGGTTAAATCCCTAGAAGCTTGTATTTCCCTAGAACAGGTGGGAGAATTGCAAAGATTAGTGAGTCTGGTCAAGGTAGCTCCCACTTTACAGCAATATATCGTCGATTTAGTCCGCGCTACCCGTGATCACGAAGATATTAGTTTAGGAGTCAGTCCTCGGGGTTGTGTGGTTCTGCAAAAAGCAGTTCAAGCTTACGCTTTCTTGGAAGGTCGCGATTATGCTATCCCCGATGATGTTAAGTTGATTACTCCCTACGTCTTCTGCCATCGTCTGATTCCTAGTCACGGTCGTCAAGCTAAAGCTATCGTGGAAAGACTTCTACAATCGGTGGCGATCGAGGATCGCATCTATGCTTAAATTTCAGTTATTGATGAACGGTAAGTTACAGGATATTTCTAAATTCTGCCAAATTGGTAGAGCCGATCTATGAATTGCTAGTATTACCTTAGCTAACTCAAGGCTGGAGTAAAAAAATTTAGTGAGTCCACGGAAAATCTGCTCTCAGGAGAAAACAATGTTTTGTTCACAGTGTGGAACCAAAAGTGGACATCTCTAAAAATTATCACCCGATCACAGCTTGCTTTGATGCTTACTCGCATTCAAAATATCCACCTTTATCCTCAGACGGGTTTTTACACCAATCGTTAAAATCGATTAGAAAGGAGCTTGGTCTAAATTTTTCCCGCCAATAGCCCAAGGTTTTATCTTTATTGTCTTGATCGATACCTTTAACGACAGTGGCATACCATCCTTGGCGTTCATAGATAATAATTTCACTTTTCACTAAAGTTTTATTTTGAGATTGCTGAGCTTTTGCTCGCTTTTGCTCATCTTGCGCTCCCGCTAAATTTGTATCGCTACCAATTACTATAGCCCATGTTACAGTCGTAGTTTTTGATGTTTTTAGATATTCATATTCTTGTTCTTGCTCCTTATTCAATTCATCCAAAATTGTCTGAGATATTTTCAAAATATCAGCTTTTTTAGATTTATCCAATTGATCTATTATGTTTTTAAGGTTTAAACTAGCCTCTTTTTTTAAGTAAGATTTTGCATTTTTCCCTATTTCTCCAATAGCCAAAACTGCATCTGGATGAATTGACTTTAAAGCGATACTACGAAGGGCAAGAATAGATGCTTTGCTAGGATTAAGCTTTGCCAAGTTAATTGCCAACTCTTCATGTCCTAGGGATGCAATGACTATAATAGTATTTTCTCTGGCAATTTCAGGATTTGTTATGGGCTTTCCATTGACTTCACCTACTAAATAAGGCATGAATTTTTCTACTGTTTCAATTCTTTTTATATTGATTTCTTGGACACGAAATTGATAACTCGTGAGGGCTGTAAACCCTCCTACTACACCTCCTCCTATAGTTGTAAATAATAAAGTTACCACGATTTTACTAATATCCCAGAAATCCTTTTTATCTTTCTTATCGTTTTTATCTTTATTATTATTCATAATTCATACCCTCTAAGCTCTGAATAGCATCGATTTATGATGTAGTCTGCATACCCTAAAAAATTCAACAAACGGTGAGTTTTCCCAGCGTCCCCCCTATTCTGAAAAAACTCACCAGAAGCCTTTATTTTGCCCCTCACACCTTATCGAATCGGTCTCCTATCCGAACTGTCCCGTATCGATCCATTCACTCTTGATTAGCGACCACCAATCAGTTGCCAGACCATCGAGGACGTACTTGTAGGGCAGCCAGCCGTAGCCAGCGCTTCCCCATCCCGTCCCCCAGGAGTTGCGAATCAGCAAGGCACCAGTGGTTTCAATGCCACCGGGGTTAGTATTCTTAATCTTGAGGTTGTCGTCGTAACCAACTGCGTCAATGGCGTGACCGCCGAGAACTCTCTCGCCCCGAGTCGGGTAAGGAATCTTGCCGGTCGTGTTGCCCTGACTGATAGAACTGTAAACAGTAAAGCCAAACATCGAGGGCAGACCTTTCGACAATTCGGTTTTAATCCGAGCTAACAGTGCGTCTCTTGCCGTCCCGGGCGGATCGAGGCGGTAGTAGGAAATCGCCTGATAGCTTTGGGCAAAAGCGTAGCAGAATGCCGACGGCTCTTTGTCAAAATCAGCGATATTGTAGGGATAGTATTCTTCTGGTGGTACGCCAAACAAGGTGAGGGCGTACATTGTTGAGCGCAAGAAGGCTCCCGTATCTCCCGTCCATTTGAGCAAGTTGCGCGTCACTTTGTAGAGGAAGAGTCTGGAAGCATCGAGGTGTTTGCCAAAAGCTCGCCGCTCAAAATACTCCACCAGTCCGACCCCGGCGTGGGCCGTACAAGAACCGATAGTTTGTTGATCCTCCATGGGGGAACACCACGGCCTCAAGTCCACGCCGGCCGGTAGCGCTGCTGGGGCAGATGTCGTTGCTCCCACTTTGGCCAGCATTTGCTTGACAGATGGCTGTCCCAAAGCTTGCAGTTTGGATGGTACGCGTTCAGATTGAAAAGTGACATCACGAATATCGGGATAGTCAGGCAACCATCCCATTGCGGGAATTACAAATGTTTCACTCATTTTTCCTTTCCTCCTAAGTCGTTACTCACTAGCCCTTGGCTATCTGAGAAGCCTTTACTCTCGGACTTGGAGCGTAACAGTAAATCGTTCGACAACTGACGGCTCTCCCTGCCACTCTCGCCAGAGCTTAAGCCTTAGTTGGCCTATCCCAGCCCGTTGCGCTTTAAAGGTCAGGACTCTCTGACCGCCCCCGCCGACTTTCGACTCCCTGGCAGGTAGATACTCAGAGGACTGCAGCTCCACTAAATCGCCCCCGCCACCATCGACCGCCCACTGAAAGCCAGTGGTGGGATTCTCGTCGAGGGACAGTAGCAGTAGGTCGTTGACCTGCATGGTGATGGATTTGCCGTTGTCAGTGCGAGTAAGGGTTAGCATTGTATCTTGACCGTTCCCTCCTTTCGGGTTCCACTCTGTCGCCCCACAGCCCTGGAAAAAGACCGGGGAAAGCACGAGGATCAGAGTTATGACAATCGCAACGGCCCACTTAAGAGAACGATCCATTATTTTCCTCCCTCGTCTCTATAACGGCCACAGGGATTTACTCTCGTTATTGCAGTTGGGAAATCGCACCAAGCGCAGAACAAACTGGGAAACGATCTAATTTAATTATCTCTTGCTTTGGCCACCGAGAGATGGTAGGATGAAAGGTCTGTGATTTTTCTTAATAATCCCCCTCGCTTACGCCTACACGAGCTTCAAATACCCTTCAGAGCAGCCCTATCCGTAATTTGAAATAACTCCTCAATGCTCCCCCATTTCCCCCCCCTAGAGGAGAGAATTGTCGCGATCAAAATCCCTGGCGGGGGAATAACAACGACTAGCAATTAAACCCAAAACTAACCACCAGAGGGTACTAACTTGGGGACGATACCAAACTGTATCAAAAAAACCGTGGGCAAGAATTCCGGCCATAGCGGCAATTGCCCCGATTAACCAAAAGCCTTGAATATCCATTTTATCGCGTAAAAGTTTAATTTGATGGATGCCTTGGCCGATAGTCGTGACTAATAACCAGAGGAAACAGGTAAAACCAATAATTCCCGTTTCTACCATGATTTCTAATACCACAGAATAGGCACTTAAAGCCGTGTATTTTGGCTTCATGAATAGGGGGTAAATTTTCTTAAAAGCATCATTACCCGGTCCGATGCCCAAAAGCGGATAAGTTTGAATCATGCGAATAACTGCATCCCAAACATTAATCCGAAAGTTATTACTACTATCTTCCCGGCCTGCAAAAATACTCATCACCCGAATTCGCAGCGGATCTACCAATAAAATCGCCCCTAAAATCACCACGGCTAAACCCCCTAAAATTAAGGGTAAAAGCCATGTTTGCCAAAATAACGGTAGATAATTTTTGAACCAATAAAATAATAGCAATAAGAAGACAATTCCTAAGACCATCAAACCAATCCAACCGCCACGACTCTCGGTAAAAAATAAACAAGCACCATTGGCTAAAGTTAATAAAGCCGCTAAAATTTTCGGTAGCCATCCCTGCCACACAAATAATGCCGCACCGCTAAAAGCAATACCGGGGAATAAATAACTAGCTAATAAATTAGGATTACCGAGATAACTATAAACCCTAGTATCTCCCGCTAATTCTGAAGTGGGATCGTTCCAAGTTGCTAACTGTTCTGCGCCAAAAATTTGCTGACGAATGCCGTAAACACTGACTGCTAAAGCGGTTAAAACTAAAGTAGTCAGAATCCAATTTGTTAGGCGTGGCGAGCGCATAATTCGGGCGGTAAAGGCAAAAAAGATGAGATTGAGAGTTAATTTAATTAATCCTTCCAAAGCTGCGGTTTTAACAGGAGAAAAAGCCGTGGAAACCGTGGCAATCCCCCAGTATAAAAGCACTAAAAAGTGAATCGGTGTCACCCCGATTTTGCCTTCGTCCACAAGGGTTAAGATTAGCCAATAACCGGCTATTGCTAACAATAAAAAACCGATTTGACTGGTGGAGAAAAACGGCGCAGTGGCGATAAGAAGAGAGATTAACAGCGCACCCATCAGTTCTGTCCACTCCACAAACCGGCTACCCTGTCGCCATTGACTAAAAAGGCCGACGAAACGATGCAGATAGCTATATTTTGACCAAGAAGCGGGGGAAAAGTTCAGTAGGGTGATTTGTTTCCAAAAAGCATTCATAGGGTTTTTAGTTGCGGTTGTCACCGGCAAACTTTGATTAAGATACCGATTGTATCTTAATTGTTGACTCTTGGGAGCGAAAAGAGTTTCAGTCTGGTGTACTAGGGCAGCTTCACACAGTTAAAACCTAATAGCATAACCAGTCTAAGCATGGGGTGAACGTACAGCTTGACCTAAACGAATTAAGCCTGGGGAACAGTCAAAACGATCGAGATGTACTTCAATAAATGATAGGCGATCGATGTTACCCTGGGCAATTGATAAAGCCTTTTCTAATTCCCCTTCGGTTCTGACTTGACAACTCCAACTTTCCCCGTTAAATACTGCTGGTAATTGATGATATTTCCACGGTTGTAGATCATTATAAATATTATCCTGAATTACCCGCTCGATCGTGTAACCGTCGTTATTAATTAAAAAGATCATTGGATTGAGATGGTGACGGATAATTGTCGAAAGTTCTTGGGCGGTCATTTGAAAAGCACCATCACCCACAAAGACGATAGGACGAGTATTGGGTGCGGCCAAAGCTACTCCTAAACAGGCGGGAATTGAATAACCAATAGAGAGATAAAATGCTTGACCAATAAAGTCGGTTTGTTGGGGCATTAATAAATCAATTGTGGCAATAATTGCGTCCCCTGTATCGGAAATAACAAAAGATTCTTGAGCGATAAAATGATTCATTCGCTCATAGAAACGAGCATTAGTTAATTTTTGCTCTGGCACGGCGATGAATTCTAAATCCTTCAATTCGGCCGCGGGTTTAATCTCTAGTGTAGCTGCTTCTTTGTGACTTAGTTTATCAATTAAACCATCGATAAAATCCCCTAGGAATACCGGTTGATAGAAGTGATGTTTAATTTTTACTTTCTCGGAATTAGCATTAATCAAATTATTGGGATTTAAATTAGCCGTAAATCCGCCTAAATTCATATCGGACATAATCGCTCCTAAACAGAGGACACAATCGGCATTTTCCACCCGTTGACTAACGTATTCGCGACTTAATGCTCCCACATAAGTGCCGATAAATTGCGGCTGCATTTCCGAAATTGACGACTTACCTAAAATAGTGGTGGCCAAGGGATAACCCGTTACCTCTAAAAGTTTCAGTAACTTATCCTGGAGTTTAAACCGATGGAATTCTACCCCCGCTAAAATAATTGGTTTTTCCGCTTTTTCTAATAATAAAACCGCTTCTTCAATGGCTTCTTCTAAAGCGGCGGTATCCGTGAGATTATCGGTTAAATAAATTGGATTTTCTGAGGGGATACAGGGACGATAGACCAGATCCCGAGGAATTTCGATATACACAGGACGTTTGTGATGCAAACAAGCGGCTAAAGCTTGATCGATTTGACTGGCTGCTTGGGCGGAATTAGTGAGAATAACCGAGGCAACCGTGACTTTTTCCATGATCGAAAATTGCAGATTATAATCGCCCGTGGTGTGGTGTAATAATAAATTATCCCGGCGAATCGAGCGATCAGAAGCTCCACTAATCACCACCAGGGGAACTCTTTCAGCGTAAGCACCGACCACAGCATTAACGAGGCTAAATCCCCCCACTCCGTAGGTGACACAGACAGCACCCATACCTTTGACTCGCGCGTAGGCATCGGCGGCATAGCCTGCGTTAAGCTCATTACAGGTGCAAACTAATTCGATCGGACTTTCCACCAAAACATCCATCAAATCGAGGACATAATCCCCCGGCACCCCAAAAATATGATTAACCCCTAAATTATGGAGACGCTGGAATAAATATTCGCCGATGGTGATCATAGCAATTTTCTCGCAAAGATGAGCAGGGTGTCGGTGCGGAATTTTCCTTACTCACTTTCAGCCAAAATGCCGACCGCTCTTGCTAGGAAAAGACCGACTAACTTACATATCATATTTACTAATGATAGCAACTCCCAGATCTACATCTAGAGTACCTTGAGCGCCACCTCCGGGGATTAAACCGCAGAAATCTCGCAAATAACGCTCGTAATGGTTAGTTTTCAGTTGTCCTGCCCCTCCTAACAAACGTTGGGCAATCAAAACTAATTCGATAGCACTGTCGGTAGCATAGGATTTAGCTAAGCTAGTAATCGGTTCCCAGAGAGGATCTACCTGACCAGAGGCCTCAGCTTCTAGGGATTGATAGACGATCGAGCGACTGGTTTCTAGCAGTTTATACATTTTACCGATCTCTGCCTGTACTGATTGCATAGCGGTTAAGGGTCGATTGTAACGGATGGAATGACTGAGACTTTTGACACAATCTTCCAAAATTGCCTCCATTCTGCCCAAAACGGGACTAACCAAGATAGAACGACGAGCGTTTAAAAATTCCTGCACATGACTTAACCCATCGGCCGCCACCATCACCGAGTCATGGGGAAGAAAAACATCATGAAAATGTACCGTTGAGATGCCAGCAGCGCGCCATCCTGCCATGGGTAAGGGAACAATTTCCACTCCGGGGAATTCTTTTTCCACCAAAAAAACCTTAAGATCGTCAAAACTATCCGTTTTATGACGGGCATAGGTCATAAACGTATCAGCATTGTAACCGCCAGTGGTGAAAAGTTTTTTGCCAGAAAGGATATATCCGCCTTGGGTTTCTCTGACGCAGGTGTTAAAGGAAAAAGGATCCGCACCGTCGGTATAGGCAAAAGCGGGTGCTCTTTTCCCCGCGATCATCGGTTTCAGGTAACGTTCGATCAAGTCCTGTCGTTTTGACTTGTAGATCATTCTCATCACCGAACCGCGCAGAGAAATCACGAAGGGAAAGGATAGATCTTGACAGAGATAACCGACTCGATCGAGCATCATTCCCCAGGATAGCTGATCAGCCCCTCCACCTCCTAATTCTTGAGTTACAGGGTAGGGAGTCATCCCTAAACGACAAGCTTCGGCAAAAATATCTTCTGATATACAAGTACCATTGGCATCCCGTTCTAAAACTCCGGGGTTAATGCGTTCGCGAATAAAATTGCCAAAACGACTATCGACTTCTGCTGCTATTTTTTTGGCTAGGGTACGATTCATGATGTTTTTATCAACCTCTTGTCTCAATTTTTTCCGGATAAGGATTTTTTTGTCCCTATATACTTAGCAGGGCAATCGCACTTATTTTGTATAAATTGTACTTGACAAACAGACAGTTTAAGCGGTGGAGACCAGGGGCTAGACATGGCCGCTTGAATCGAGGACAGTATCTAGGGCTGGCTGAATAAATCTAAAAACCTTGTTGGGTAAGACTTTTAGACTTTTTGTCAATCAAAAAGTACGGCTTTTCGGTAATTTTTATGCAAATAATTAACTTAAAATAAAATTCGATGAGAGTGCCTACGCCTAAAAGTAGCTGAAATCTATACAGGGAGACACTTACGGCACAAATAAATTAATACCAAAAGATAGACAATCGAGTTAAAACTTGATATAATAGCCAAAAACCAGAGTATTTTACTTATCATACTTGACAAATTTGGCTCTTCGGTTTGTGTTATGCAATGAACGGGGGTTATAAGGGATGGAACCCTTATATAGAAAGGCATTTAGCGATTTTTGTCAATTATTTTCGATCTAGAGCGAACTAATCAATTAAATCCCTTGCCAGATAAGGATTTAGTCGATTTATGCCCCCCTATCGAACCATACCAAGTAACGAAGAGCCACAAATTTTTGAACCTAGAAGGAACCTCTATTCAAGGCTATCTACACCTAGAAAATATCGGTATAGTTTTCCGAATCGAATCGAAAAATAAAAAAGCAACGGCAGAAGCGCAGAAAAATAAAAGACAGAAAGCGGAAAAAGAAGCAAAGCTAGAAGTTTTAAAGCGAAGTAAATATAGCCTGTTAAAAAATGAAGAAGATTTAACGGAACCCAAAAAACTCAAACTAGAAGCTATCAAAGAAAATTTTCCAAATTTGAAAGAGATGCAGGAATTAAAGGAAGAATTCAGAAGAATTTACGAAACCTCAAAGAATCCGACAGAGGGAATGCTATCTATCTCGGAATGGTTGGCAAAATCCTCCATTGTTTTTACCAAGAGTTGTCAAACAATCCGAAACTGTTTTGGAGAAATAATTAGTTATTTCGAGCGAAGGACAACGAATGGGGTGGTCGAGGGAATCAACAATAAACTGAAACTAATAAAACGGAGAGGCTATGGCTTTAGAAACGGAATTTTTGGGTTAGAAGTATGTTATCTAGGCATCTTGTCTGTTGATTTAGCATAAAGAGTAACGAAGAGCCATCTTTTTGCCGCAAACCCTACTCAGCGATCGGTACTCAATTGACCGATCGCTGTTTTTGGCGAGATTTTAGGCGATTACCGGTCAAATTGTTCGATCGCTGTGGCGTAACTCTCTTCCACCCCCGTGCCGTAACCTAGTAAGCGATGGATAAAAACTACTCGGTGCTGCCAAAGATAGACTTTCGTGTCCACAACTCCTTCATCAAGGAGAAAATAGGGTTTGTGCAGTTCGATATCTATTTCTTGTAGGGGATTACTGAAACCCACTTTCAGAGCTGGTTGTTTGCTACCTTGGCCAAGAACCAGTTTTTCCCGACTAGCATTAATGTAGGCTGCCGCTTCCATAAAAGCCCATTGATCGGCAAAATCAAGAGCATAGCGGTGCAATTGGAAGGGATAACGACCTTCTGCGATTAATTCACCCTGTTTTTGTTCTTCAATTTGTTTAGTTAATTTTTGGACTGGACGTTCAAATTTTTTCGAGATTTCTTCTTCCGAGAATAAATTTATCAGTTCCTCTGGCAATCGCCCTGGTTTTGCTCCTAAACTCACTTGATCGGTGATTGTTACTGGACGTAAACTGATTTTTACCTGTGCCACTTCTTGATTATCAGCCAAGATACTAGAAGGCATTTCTAATAATACTCCCCCCTTAATGCAACTGGCACGGGTGACGAGTTGAATCGTTTCGCAATCGTGAAAAGTGACATTTTTGATGTAGCGCAGATGGGCCATAGCAACTACCATACTGGTTTGATAGTTTTCCACTAACTTTTGAATACTCATCAAGTGATCGCGCAACCATCCCGCCCAACCATTTAATCCTAAGCGCAAAAGTTCTCGCTGGTGCATCTGCAAGGGAGTGAATAAAGTCGGACAGGCGGCGAGAGTAAGTTCACTGGTTCTCGGTGGGGATGAAGTGGGAGTAGTTGCGGCAACTGTACTAACCATTTTGTCGTCCTCGGCTAAAGATTTTGTGGCAATAAAATAAGACTAGGGAAGTAGATAGATAAACCTGCCCGACGAAACAGTTAATCTTCCCTGTTGATAGTTAAAGCTGGGAATTACTTCATATTTTTAATTAACCACCAGCAATTGCCGTTAAAATTTGCAAGCGATCATTTTCTTGAATACTGCGGTCTAATTCATTCGAGAAAAGCTGTTCCCCATTTAAAAAAAGTCGATGAACTTTGCGAACTTCGCCATTCGCATCGTAGAGAGAAGCCGTTAAAGAGGGATATTTTTCCGTGAGAGTCCGTAAAGCTTTGGAGATGGTTTCCGCTTCTAGGGAAACTTCTTTTTGGTAGTCCACAAATCGTAGGAGAGTTCCAGAAAATGCAATGTTTAAGGTGGTCATTGTGGTGTTCCTCTTGTCTTACTGATCAGGAATACAAGCTTTTTGAGATTTATTCCGTGAAAATCGATTTGCCAATTTAGACCTGAATTGGCAATTATCTTCATCTTGTGTCATGATACTGCCCTCTCCCTTATTACCTCCATTATGTGTACATTTCTTAACAAAAAGATAGAAAACTTAAAAGAGTCCGAAACGATTGATAGGTATAGTTTTGAAAGAAGTAATCTACTGAGAGGTTAGGAAAAAAAGGGGAAATGGGCAGCACCAGAATTTTGTGGAAAACTTATCCAGCCAGTTTTGTCCATCGGAGCTTACTTGAGCTTTTTTTAAGCTTTGGCTCCCCCTACAGTACGATGCAATCTTTTAAAAAAACTTAACTTGACGCTGGGCATAAATGCGCTTAGACTGGGCGGAAAAGTTAGTCATCTGTCTTTGGGAGTAGCCCCGCTGCTGCTTCAGCATAATTTCTGCTGCTAATCAACTGATATAGTACAAATTCAAAGCCCAAAATGAGCAAAAAATTAACAGTTTCTACCATCGCTTTACTAGGCGCATTTGTCGCTACCTCCCCAGCGCAAGCGGCTCTCGTTCAAAACGTATCTCTTTTAGACTTGGTTAATAGCGGCACCGTTGCTGGTTCCACGGGAACCCTAACTAGAACGGCGACGGGAATTGCAAGTACCGTGTCCACTAGCAATTTATCCCCCGGGGCCGCCTATACCATGTGGTGGGTTATCTTCAATAACCCTGAGTTTTGCGTCGGGGGTTGTGGTGAAGACGACTTCTCCAATCCTACTGTCAATGCTTCGGCATTTTTTGCCGATGGAGAAGTAATTGGTTTAAATGGACTGGGTAATTTCTCTGCTCAAGTCGGTATCGGTCAACTGCCTAATCCTAATCAAGTGTTATTTGGTAATGGGTTATTCAATCCCTTGACAGCAGAAGTGTGGAACGTAGTTCGCGACCATGGACCAGCTAGTAGCGACCCCGCACTGTTACAAGCACAGTTAACCACCTTTAATGGTGGCTGTACCCTTACCCCAGGGGATGGTCTTTTCCCCTGTCGTGATGAGCAGTTAGCGGTTTTTTCAACCCCTGTTCCTGAACCTTCCGTTTCCGTGGGGTTAGTTGTCTTGGGAACTCTGGGAATTTTATCGAGATTCCAAAGAACCAAAAACTAAGCTGCCCTGAATTGAAATTATCTGAGGGATAATCCTTCTCTTAGTCCGTTTTTCCTCGCTTTCCGCTCATTTGTTCCCATTTGCTGGTCATGTACAAAAAAATACTCTCTTTAACCCTTTTCCCTTTAGGGATTGCTTCCACTGCCTTGCTGCCAGTGTCATCTGCTCAAGCGGTCACGGTGGCCAGTGATTGGATTGGTGCCGCCACTCAAGGTGTCAGAAATCAACCCCAGGGACCAACGGTAGCTTCTCGGCTCTATGGCATCCTTGGCACTGCTATGTACGATGCTTGGTCAGCCTACGAAGCTACTCCCATTAGTACCGTTCTAGGAGATACTTTACAACGTCCTACGAGCGAAAATACTCAAGCCAATAAACAGGAAGCGATTAGTTTTGCCGCCTATCGGGTGTTAACGGAACTGCTACCCACACAAACGGCTAATTTGACTGCTCGGATGAATAGTCTCGGTTACAACCCCAACAATACCAGCACCGATACCACTACGGCAGCGGGAATCGGTAACACCATCGCCGCCACACTGATGAATGCCCGTCGTAATGACGGTTCCAATCAGTTAAACGGTTACGTTGATACCATCGGTTATAGCACCCCCAACACTCCCACTCAAGTGGTCAATATCGAACTCTGGACTCCGGAGAGTGTTCCCATCGATTCTGGTTCAGCACTACAAACCTATCTCACCCCCCACTGGGGAACGGTGCAATCCTTCTCTTTAACCGATAATGCTCAATACCGTCCCCCCGAAATCATCCGTTTTCTGTCAGATCGCAACGCTTCGGCGGATTTACAGGCGGGAACGATCACCCGGGCTGATGGTACAGTGGTTCCTATTAGTGCAGCTTTAGTGGGAGTAGATATCAATCCCGCTTTCATCCAGCAGGCGGTTGATGTGGTGGAATTCAGTGCCAATCTCACCGACGAACAGAAACTAATCGCCGAATTTTGGGAAGATGGCCCTGGAACCCCCTTCCCTCCGGGTACATGGATGGAGTTCGGGCAAGATATCTCGCAGCGGGATAATAATACTCTCGACGAAGATGTGCAGTTATTCTTCGCCCTCGGTAATGCAGTCATGGACGCGGGGATTGCCACCTGGGAAGCGAAACTATCCTATAATTCCGCCCGTCCCGTGCGCGTGATTCGCGAGTTAGGTCGCTTGGGTTTAATCGGGACTGACCGGGGTGATGGCGTATTTGTCATTAACGCTTGGGGCGGCCCCGGTTTAGGCACAATCACTATTCCCGCCACCCAATTTCTCACCTACCAGAATCCCTTTGGTCCTCCTTCGCCACCCTTTGCCGAATATACCTCTGGCCATAGTGCCTTTAGTGCCGCTGGGGCGGAAATCCTGCGTCTTTTCACTGGTAGCGATGTCTTTGGTGGTTCTGTCACCTTTGCTCCCGGTACTTCAGCTTTTGAACCGGGCATCACTCCTGGTAGTCCGGTAACTCTTTCTTGGGATACTTTCTCAGAAGCGGCGGATGAAGCCGGTATTTCCCGTCGTTATGGCGGTATTCACTTCCTCGACGGCGATATTCAAGGCAGAATTTTAGGTCGCAGGGTGGGGGGAAGTGTTTGGAACCGCTCTCAATTCTTTATCAACGGTGGCGTTACTACTCCAGAAGCGGATAATGTTCTCGCCCTCTTGACCCTAGGCGGTATTTTCTCCCTAACACGCCTGAGAAAAAGCAAAATTAAATAAAAATTAGACCTTTTGCTAAATCTCCTAGAGACGTTGCCCCCAACGTCTCTATTTTACTTTCTCCCTAACTGCCCATCCCACAAGCCGAAAATAGGGGGATTATACCATTTTTCTTTATTTGCGTCACAACGAATGCAAGCTTGGCAAGCATTCGAGCGTGGATGTCTGTCATGGATTTAGAAATTTGGTATTAGCTCCGATCGCTTGTTATACTTGTCTAGGGTAGAAATTACCGCTCCTCACCCCTGACTGTTAATGATTTTTACTGAATTAGTTTTGCAAAATTTCGGTCCCTATGCTGGTCGTCAAGTGATTAATTTACGTCCTGAAAAAGATAACAATCCCTGTCCGATTATCCTTTTGGGAGGTATGAATGGGGGCGGTAAAACTACTTTAATGGATGCGATTCGTTTGGCTTTGTATGGTGCGCGGGCGAAGTGTTCTACTCGCAATAATTTAAGTTATGCCGAGTTTCTCAGTCAAGCAGTTAATAATCAAGCTTCCCTCATCGATCAAGCTAGAATAGAACTGGCTTTTGAACATCTGGTTAATGAACAATGGCGACAATATCGTATCGTTAGATACTGGACAAAACAGCCTAAAGATGGTAAGGATACCCTCGGTATTTTAGATGAAGATTGGCCCGATCCTGCCTTAGCTAATACTTGGGATGAATATATTGAAACTTTATTACCTTTGGGTATTTCTAACCTGTTTTTATTTGATGGGGAACAGGTAAAAGAATTGGCAGAACAGGATGTACCTCCTGACAGTGTTAAAGATTCGATGCAGACTTTATTAGGGTTAGAATTAGCGGAAAGATTAGCCGTTGATCTCGATATTTTAGCTAGTCGCAAGCGCCGGTTATTAGCAGCAGAAAATGAACTAGCAACTATTGAAGCTATTGAGAAAAAATTAGCCCAGTACCAAGAAGATTTAGAATTGGCTAGGCAAGAGATGGAAACTCAACAAAAAAATTTAGATTTGGTTAGAAATGATTTTGATGCAGTCTCGGATAAATTTCGCATTGATGGCGGAAAAATTGCCGCAGAAAGAAGTCAATTAGAGAGCAGAAAAAAGGAGGTAGATAAAAAGTTAGATAAACAGAGAGAATATTTAGGTCAATTGGCGGGGGAATTATTACCATTAAAGTTAATTTTTCCTCTCCTAGAAGCTGCTAAAATTCAGGGAGAAAAAGAGCTAAAATTTCAATCTGCTCAAGTCGCTCAATCGGTTTTAGAATCTAGAGATAAAAAGTTACTTGCTTATTTAAAACAACTAAGTTTAACTTTAGAACAATTAGAGAATATTAGGGAGTTTTTAGAGCAAGAAAATAAGTTTTTAGCTGAGGATAAGGATTCTTTGGTTACTTCTTACTTAGATTTAGACGAGGAGGCGATCGAGTTATTAAATCGAGTCTTAACCCATCAATTACCGGCACAAATTAACCTCGCTCATCAAGCAATAGAACAATTAAGAAATCTGGAAGCTGACTTAGATAATTTAGAGCGAGAATTAGCAGTAGCAGCCTCTCCCGAAGAATACGAAACCCTGAGTAATAACTTAAAAACCGCTCAGAAAAAGTATCTAAATGCTCAAGCAGAATACGAGCAAAGCCACAAAAATTATGAGGAAATCAAAAAGAAAATTGAGAAAACTAAAAAAGAATTATTTGCCTATAGTGAGAAAGCTTTAGAATCGCAAAGTAACGAACATATCGTTAATGCTATTGTCAAAGCACAGCAAACTTTAAAAGTATTTAAAGAACGCTTAACTTTAAAAAAATTAAATAGATTAGAGGGAGAAGTGGCGGAATGTTTTCGTTATTTATTGCATAAGTCCGATCTAGTTCAGAAAATAGCGATCAATGCTGATACTTTTGGTCTATCTCTCTTTGGTCCCGATGGACAAAATGTGCCTAAACACCGTCTTTCTGCCGGAGAAAAACAACTATTAGCGATCGCTTTTTTGTGGGGATTAGCGCGAGTTTCCGGACGAGATTTACCCATCGCTATTGATACACCTCTCGGACGTTTAGATTCTTCCCATCGCCATAATTTAGTTGAACGTTACTTTCCCGCTGCTTCCTCTCAAGTCATCCTCCTTTCTACCGATACAGAAATTGGACAAAATGAGCTACTCTTATTAGAAGAACAGGAAGTAATCGCCAGAAAATACCTGCTAGAATACAATTCCCAACAACGTCAAACCACTATTCACCCCGACCGCTACTTTTGGTAAAATTATGACTGAGATAAATTCCCCAAAAATCCTCCCCCGATTAACTTGAGACATCGGGTATTACTTTCGATTTTATCAGTCAATCCAAGCTTTTGGGGGGATCAGCACCCCCCTTATCAAGGGGAGATTAAGGGGGGTGCCATATTCAATTTAATTATAACTAGCTACTTAGTTATTAAGGCAGAGGCAATCAGAGCAATTATCTTTTTAACTTTTTACTTTCTAACTTGACCATTATGGGAGAAATAGAAGATTTACTGGCACAAATGAAGGCAGAATACCAGAAACGGGATCAGGAAAAACCGATGCCGTCCCCTTCTTCTCGCCAAGAAAAAGATCGTTATCTGTCCGAATTTAAGGTTAATTATGCCGGCGATTCTTCTACCGATGCGCTTTTAAAAGCTTTAGCCTTAGAAAACCAAGAAAGGGAACAACAGGAGGCAGCGGAAAAAGAAAAAGCGTCGGCATTAAAACAGCAGCGCAAGCGAGAAGCTTTAACTAGAAAGGCAAAGCAATGGTTAGATAAATTGGATGCCAAATCGGAGGAAGGACGCTGGTTTGAGGAGTTTTCCTATAGCTACGATTCTCCTTTAGAAGCGGCGATTACCTATCTAGAAGCTTTGGGAGAAGTGGATATTTCTAAATGATCAGGTCTAATTTAAAGTTGTGGGTAAATTGGCCGCATCAAAAACTCGATTATGCCACCAAATATTATCACCAGCTATAATATTTGTGCCGTAACGAGGGACGATACCATAAACAGTGCCGGGGTCATAATCCAAAGCTTCACTGATGAGATTGTAAAGACGTTGTAGATCAAAACCCCGGGGGTCACAATGGGGATATTTTCCTTGATTAATCAGAAAACTATCGACGGCAAAATGGCTGACAATTTGCGGTAGTTGTCCCGTTTGTAAGGCTGCGAGGAGATAATATTTCGCCGTTTGTTGGTATTGAAAATCGCTGTAACCGGGGAGGGTTTGCAAGCGTCCTTTGGTCAAACAGTGGGATCCCGGTGCTTGTACCAGTTCAATGTTAACGCTGGAGATAACCCGACGATTTCTTTCGGCAAAAACCGGCTGCAAGCGATCGCAATTAGGGTGAGATAGCTGCTGACAAATCGCTTCTGTTGCCCATAATGCGGTAGTTTTTGCCCCATCAAAGTAATTTGTGGGATATTCTTTGACTAAACGCCTAAAGACGGCTTCTGAAGGCGTATTTAACCAAATTCTCGCCCTTTTTTCTAACTCAGGGGCCGATCGCGTACTCAAGGGAACACCCTCTAAAGCAATTGCAAAACCCTTGACGCGGATAGTTTCTGGGGTAAGTTGCCACAGTTGACGCACTAATTGATCTCTGGTGTCTGCGGGCAGCATTTCGGCTGCTTGTTCATAAAAAGTGGCAGTGGGACGGTGACGTTCAAAAAAAGGCCGGGCGATCGAGTCTAAAATGTCTCTATCCTTGGAATTCTGTTTGCGGGGGATGTAAACATTAGGACCCAATTTCATCGGACCGCGAGCATATTTTTTCTGTTCTTCGATGTTACCCGCAGTCATACTCCAAGCTGTATCGTGGAGAATAAACAAAGGAGTGCGATCGAGGGTTAAGAGGGTTTCTGGCGGGGTAATTTGCAAAAATTCGGCGATTTTCTGCTTTTCTAACTCATCTAGGCTCTTACCGGCCAAATTCTCCCCCACCGTGGAGGGATTTAAAATATCTATGGTGGCAGTGGAGAGACTAGAGGTATTCAGTTTTAAAATCAGTAGGGACAAGACTAAACTAATCACCAAAGAAGTCACTCCCCATCGCCATTGCTCCCAGGGAAAGATAGAATATCTGGGGGGAGAAAATTGTCTTGATTTTTGCCGTCTTTGTCGATTCATCGGACCTTTTTAACGCGCTTTCCACCCATTGTATTCACTTTCTCGAAAAAGGGAATTAATACTAAATCCGTTGAGTATAGGCTACATATCAGGATAGGCAATAGGCAATAGGCAATAGGCAATAGGCAGCTTTATTCTCCCCATACCCCACATCCCACACCCCACAACCTACACATAATTACTGAGAAACCATTGAGCATTAAAAGCTCGATCGCAGGATATTTCTAGTAATCTTATCCCTGATTCCGGCAAAAATGCGATTTTTTGCTTAAAATCAGTCCAATCGCTGATTAAATGGTAATCAATACCGTAGGTGTGACAGAGTTGGCAAAAGTCGATATTTTGGGGAGTGGCAAAAAATTCTTCAAAGGGAGGGTCAAATTTGGCGATCGGCAACATCTGGAAAATGCCTCCCCCCTTGTTATTGATTAAAATTATGGTCAAGGAGCCAACAAAATATTTTTTGATTAAAAAACCATTTGTGTCGTGTAATAGGGCTAAGTCTCCCGTTAATAGCAGACTAGGGACATTTTTATAAGCTATTCCTATAGCAGTGGAGAGGTTGCCGTCGATGCCATTGGCCCCGCGATTAAAATAGGGACGAATTTGGCGATCGCTAGGCGGGTTAAAAAATTCGGCATAGCGAACAGGCATACTATTAGAGATAAAGATCGGGGTGCGGGGGGGGAGGTATTGGGAAAGCAGCCAGGGGATTTTCCCTTCAATCAGTTTAGTTTCTGCTGCCAAAAGGCGATCGATTTTAAATCTAGCTTGCTGGTCGAATTTTTGCCATAATTCTCGATATTCTCGGTTATTATCCGTTTGATATGGGAATAAATCCCCTAATTGCTCGATATTTCCCCTGAGATGTCCGGTTTTTCCCTGTAGAGGATCGTAATTATCGGGATGGGGATCGATAATCCAACGCGGACAGTCGATTTCTTCTAACCAGGTCCGTAATTCTTTGCTGGTGGGTAGTTCCCCAATTTGCAGGACAACATCGGGGGTTAATTGGGTTCTAAGGGCAGGATTCCGCAATAATAAATCATAGGTGGTGATGAGATGGGGATTTAACCCTGCATAGTTTCGCAGAGGAGATAAAGCTTCTGCTAAGACGGGATATTGTTGCGATCGAGCTAAATTAGCGATCGCCTGACAGTAACTTTCGGGGTTTTGCGGGGAAGCTAATCCCGCGATGATAATTCCTTGGGGGGGTAAAGAAGGAATTTCGAGAATTGAGTGGTTAATAGGGATATTTTGCCGAGATATATGGCTAAAAAAAGCCTCTTGGTCAAAATTAGCCTCTAAATTGCTGATTTCTAGATCGGTAGTTGGTGCGAGGGGATCCCGAAATGGTAAGTTCAGATGCACCACTCCGGGGACAGGATCGAGACAGCGAAACCACGCATGGATGATAGTTTGACGGAGATAGCGTAAACGCTCGATATTGGCACTAGGACAGCTAATTTCCGCTTGCCAGTTGGGATAATTACCGTAGAGTTTGACTTGATCGATAGTCTGACCGGCATGAGCATGACGCAATTCTGGGGGGCGATCGGCGGTTAGAATTAATAAGGGGACATGACTTTCCTTTGCTTCAATGACTGCGGGATAAAAATTAGCCGTGGCGGTCCCGGAAGTGCAGACTAAAACCACCGGTTGATATAATTGTTTGGCTAATCCCAGGGCAAAAAAAGCGGCCGAGCGCTCGTCTAAAATGGGAATAGCTTCAATCTGAGGATGTCTTGCCAAGGCTACCGTTAAAGGAGTCGATCGCGATCCGGGAGAAACCACCCCTATCTTCAATCCCAAACGGGCCAATGTTTCGACTAAAATAGAACCCCAAAGTGTATTAAGATTGCGAAAATCGATCGACATTTATCAGTTCAGTGCAAAGGTTAGGGGACAATAAGTTAAAGAGTCTAAACTGTTAACTATCTAAATTACTCGTTAAGACTGTCTATGAGCGGGGAAAAGGAGTTTGAGCATTTGTACTAAAATTCTCAATACGCAGTTTAAATGCAGTACAGTCTATTAATAAATTTAACATTGGCTGGAACTGGCCAAGAATAAGTTATTCCTGAGTCAGTCCCGATGAAAAAATTTTCACCCCCACAGATGAAAGAGGGTTCCTTCCCTACACCCCACACCCCACACCCTACACCCTCTTTCAAGTCAGCGATCTGGGTTAAGTTTACTCTCGATTCCCAGGCCAATTTATCCCTTTTCGGGTTTCTTTCTTGCTAAGTTTTAACCAGAAAACTTATAGGTTAACACCACATTTATATTAGCTGCCAACAGGGCCAAGAAGAGCAGAAAAGTAAAGCGATCGATCCAGAATTTTTTAAAGAGACCAAAGATATCCTTGAGATAGAATACTCCCAGAATTGCTGCCGTACCGATCATAAAATAATAGCGACCGTAGGGAGAGGCTAAAATCCAGGCTGTTAGATTGAGATGAATCGACCAAACTCCCAGAAAGATAAAAATAATTGAGGCAGTTAATGCGTCCGTTTCTTGGCGAAAATCATCGAGAAAGATGCCTAGAATAATAAACATAAACGGATAAAAAGGAATCATATACCAAGTAAAAAAGTGACTTTGCGCTCCCGTGGCAACTAAAATTAAGGTGTAGAGGATTACTGGTAAAGCGAGTAATCTAACTTGAGGACTAGCGGGATTCTTTCGGAGAAAGGGTAAGAGGGTTAACCAGCTAAAAATTAGCCAACCATCCTCGAAAAATACCGTGGGAGTGGTTAGATATTTGACAAAGTTAAAGTCCTCGAAGCGCAGGGATTGTTCTTGAAATATCTTCCGAAAGAAATCGTAGTCATAGATAGCACCGTAGAGAAAATAGAGAGAGAAAAAGAAAGCACCGATCGCAGTCACATAAATAGCCTCTCGTCCTTGCTTTTCGTAAATCAAGAGGACAATTAATAATACTACTAAATAAATAGCAGTTACTTTGACTAAACAGGCTAAACCAGCTAAACAAGCGGCGATGTAGAGATATTTTTTCCGATGATTTTGATAGTATTGCCAATAAAGTAAGACAACCAATAAGCACAAAAAAATCATTAAATTTTCACTAATAGCTAACCGAGAGAGGAAAACTGTATTGGGATTGGTGGCATAAATTAAACTAGCGATTATAGCGATCGATAGATTACTCAACTTGAGAGCCAGTAAATAGACCAAAACTATCGCAGCAATACCTAAGAATAAAGAAGGGACTCTAATAATAGTTAAACTGCAATCAAAAAAAGTCTTTGCTCCTCCTAAAAGAGCAAATAAACCCACCAATAAACCAAATAAAGGAGGATGATCAAACCAGGGAGTCACCAAACGATAACGGATATTTTTCGCTTCCCAAACCACCGTAGGAAAATTATCCGTGGGACTCAACCATGACCAACTGGTGGGGATACCCGTTTGTAATAAACTCATACCACTCCAAGCAAAAGCATATTCGTCAGCAGTCCAATTATCTGGAGGCAAAGAATCATAATTATAGATTCGCAAAAAAGCACCTAAGCAGGTGATAATTGCTGCAATCAACCAATGTTTATGGACAGTCAAAAAGCTGGGCATCGATTATTAAGGATAGGTGGCAGTGACTAAATAAGAGTCAGAATTTCATGGTATAATGGATGGGGTGATAATGACAGAAAAATCGGGATGATTAAAGTAAACAGACGTAAATTTGGCCAGTGGATCAGTCTGATCGGTGCAGGAGTCGGACTGGCAGCGATTCTAGATAGAAAAAATATTTTTTCCCCCTCCACCGCTACAGCAATCATACC
>NZ_JADEVX010000006.1:0-58390 GCF_015207925.1 Microcystis sp. LEGE 00066
CAGAGAAGTTAAAGCCTGTGGTAGCCTAGATGTGCAAGTAAAACGCAATCCTAATCACGAGGCTAGACTAGCTAAACTAACAGTTAGATTTGCCAGTTTTGAAATACAAGTACCTAAGCATCACTCGAAAGCGAACCCTCGTCAACCGGTCAAATTACAGGCAATTTTAGCTGAAGAAGAAAATCCGCGTCCCGGAGTTAATCCTATCAGTTGGCTCCTCTTAACTAGCCTAGACATTAGTAGCTTTGAATCGGCGATAACCTGTGTGCGCTGGTATAGTTATCGCTGGTTGATAGAACGCTATCATTTTGTTTTAAAAAGTGGTTGTGGATTAGAAAAACTGCAATTAGAAACGGGTCGTAGAATTGAGATGGCTTTAGCTACCTATTCAATTGTAGCTTGGAGATTACTTTGGTTAACCTATCAAGCACGCTTACACGGAGAGGAGAGTTGTGAAAGTTTTTTGGAAGAACATGAATGGCAATCTTTGTGTGCCACTATTCATAAAAAGGAGCCGCCGCCTGAAAAGCCGCCCTCCTTTAGGGAAGCAGTCAGAATGATTGCTTCTCTTGGGGGGTTTTTAGGTAGAAAAGGTGACGGTGAACCAGGTGTTAAAACTATTTGGTTGGGACTGCGAAGGTTACATGATATCAGCCAGACTTGGAAACTATCTCATCAAATTAGTCCCCCCATAGAACCTCCTTGAGCCATCTTGCACACTTTTCTCTTTTTGTCAAATTTTATGTTAAGAAAGATGTGACTAATGGATAGCTTATCAAGGGGGGCAGGGGGGATCGAACCTAAAATCCATTTTTAATTTAATTATAACCAGCTACTTAGCGGATCAAATAAGGCTGATACCCATTACTGGGGGAATAAACAAAGGATTTAAAGCATTTAACCTGTTGGTATAACAAATCCCAGCGCGGTTGTTTTTCCGGCTCTTCGTTACTTGGTATGGTTCGATAGGGGGGCATAAATCGACTAAATCCTTATCTGGCAAAGGATTTAATTGATTAGTTCGCTCTAGATCGAAAATAATTGACAAAAATCGCTAAATGCCTTTCTATATAGGGGTTCCATCCCTTATAACCCCCGTTCATTGCATAACACAAACCGAAGAGCCGTTTTTCCTCCTCGCCGGATTGTAGTTCTTCTTCCATTCGCTGAACAAAAGCTCTTAACATTTTTTTTCGCCCGGAACTATTTAAATAACAGCCACCATTTCGATAGTCAAAATCTTCTAGAACACTGATCACATTTCGATTAACAAGATACAACATCAAAGAATCGATAATCGGTGCGCGAAATTCCTCGATTAAATCAGACGCTAAGGCAGCGTGACGTTCCGAACTTTGATGCAAACAAGCATCATAAGGATCGAGTCCTTGAAGCTCGATTAAAGCCAGCAAATGGTTCCATAGTATCTGATAACCGAAACTCAAAATCGCATTGACCGGATTACCCGGAGGACGACGGGAACGACCTAAAAAGGTGAAATCAGGATTGATCAAACAGTCTCCCAACGCCGAAAAATAACTGTGGGCTGCCGCTCCCTCAAAACCGATCAGACGATCAATACTCTGGGCCTTGGCCGACTGTTCGATCAGATACTCGATACTTTGAATCGATCGAGCCATATTATCCGTTCCCCTTTTCCTCTGTTGTCGGAGCAGAATAACCCGACTATTTTTTAATTTAGCCCCCACGATCGCCCTAGCTACTATTAATCGATCGCTCGCGCTCAACTGCTGCTGGTAACGACTTAGATAACGATAACCTCGCTCGATCGAGATCGAGCGCCCGTAACAATAACCCATGCGTGACAGATAAACGATCGGGATATTTTTCCGTAAACAAGCGCGGATCGCCTCGGTCGTCATCTGAGACTTGCCGAAAATTAAAACCTGTTCCACCAGAGGTAATTGTACCGACCCTAGAACCTGCCCTTCTCGCTTAACTAGCAGGTTTTCCCCCTTGACAGACACATAACAACCCTGTTGGGAAACATACAGACATCTCATCTGGATACCTCCCTCACTCGTCCCGTCTTCTTTCGATCGAGCGATTGGCTTCCCGATGGGTGAGTCTGTATGTTTCTCTGATACTATCTGGTAATCGATCTCGCCAGAGCCAGATCACCACTCGATCGCCGAGAGAAACAACGATAAATGTGGAAAGCGTGATCAGGGCCGTGTTCACAATCACCGCCAGTAGTCCTAAAGGTGCGATTAAGAGGATAATCAGCGTAATTGTTCCATTAACTCCCGATACCGTACAATTCCGAATGAAAGCACTCCTTTTGGATATATACATAACCTTTTTCTCCTAGATAGAGAGCGACACTCCCTACCAAGATAGCCCTAAATATCTCTTCAATACCCTAAAAAGCCAATAATTTAACCCCTCGCTCGATCGGCTAATTTTTCCAGTCCTGATCGGATTTTCTAGCCCTCGGGGTGAAGTAAATTTATATCGGCTTTCCCCTTGACTGAACCGATTGCATCTGTATGACTCAGCACCCCAAATCCCCTAGGGAAAGAACGCTGCGTGAACGAGATAGTCGCGAATTCCAGCGACTTATGCTCCTGATCGCCACCCTCGTCCGACACCCCGGAGTCGGTTATCAAACCCTCGATCCCTCGGAAAATTACCATTCGGGGAAAGATCACAACGCATTAACGGAAGTACAGGAACGGGTGAGAGAACTCGCCGCCACCCTCGCCCTCGGTTGGCCTGCGGAATATCCCTCCATTGCCACCCTGAGAAAAGACATAACGACCCTACGGGATTACAAAATTCTTGATCGCCACGTCTATCGCTGGGGGTATTATCTCGGCACCGGGGTTATGAGTCCCGACGAACTTAAAATCGCCTTTGATGCACTCCGCTCCCGGGCCCTCTATCAGGGTGATCCGAGAATCCGTCAGATCTATCACCAACTCGATCGCCGTCTTCAAGGGTTTACACTCGGCTCCCGGGCTGACTTTCTCTATCCCGTCTGGGAACAACTCGATCGACCGATCAACTATACCGATCCGGAAGAGATGATGGAACGGGGAAAATATCGCCAAACTTTATACGAGAAAATCGACACCCTAGAACAGGCCATTGTCCGGGGAGAGGTAATCGAGATCGCCCGACCGATCGATCCCTATCAAAAGAAATTTACCGGGCTTTTCCCGATCTATCCCCTCCAGCTAATTTACCGTGACATTGGCTGGTATCTCCTCTATGAAACCTATCCCGATGGCTGTCTGGCCATCGGCCGACTCAATCGTTTCGCCGGTCATTGTCGAATCCTCCCAGAACCCTCTCGCTCCCTCGAAGAACAGCGCCACAGCCTCAATAATGCCCACAAACTGATTAAAAATGGCTGGGGCTTGAATTTGGGGGATTTAGCAGCGCAAAAATTGGAATTAGCGGCACAATTAACCCTAATTACCGTTAAAGTTCGCTTTTTTCATCCTGTGAGTTACTTTATCCGGGAGGGAGAAGCACGTCACCCCCGGCAGCAGTTGACAAATCCCCAGATCGACCCGCAGACGAAAATCCTTAACTCGATCGATTACCACATCGCTCTCCCGTCCCGTTCCCTGGAAGAATTTCTCTGGTGGGTACAGCGTTATCTCGAACAGGCCCAGATTCTCTCTCCCCCAGAAATGGCCGAAAAACACCGGCGATCGGCGCAAATGTTGGTCGATCGATATTCTCCCCAAAAAGACGATAATCATAGTAAAAAATTCATACCACCAGAAACTTAGACAGGATCAGCTTTTGAAGCTTTTTAGAAAAAATCTTCAAAATATCGTGTTATCTCTAGCAGTTACTAGGGCATATTGATATACTGAGAACATCGGTCAGCAAGGAGTTGAGGCGTTTATGGCCCTAGGATACTGGCAAGCGAAAATCTGGGGATTACTCCACGATCCTATCTTCAAAGCCCTACATAGCAACTCAGGACGCGCTGATAACAGCTTCTGGAGAGATTTAGAAGTAATGAAGTTGTGGGGAAAACATAACCCCGAAGAATCGACTAAAAAAATTCTCAAACAAATCAAACTAGCTGACTATATCACCTCAGCCAGCGATCGATCGGCGATCGGTAGTTTAACCCAATTCGTTAACTACGATCGAGAAACAGGTCTAGAATTGCGTCACCTCCTCTCCGGAGAACCCTTAGATCTCAAATTAGCCGACACAACCCATCAGAAAATCGCTTCTAACCGCACAGATTACTTAAAAGAACAGGAAAAACGGCTATTTAACCAAATTCCCGACAGATTACGCACAGGAATCTCAGAAAACGAAGCTAAAGAACTATTTTGGTGGTTATGGCGCTGTCTTCCCCAAGCGGCGACGAAATTACTCGATGACGAAAATCTGCTTTTAATGCCCGCCGAAACCAGAATACCGGACGGATCGATCTGGAGTCATGCCAGTTTAACGGCGGCCATCGCCGGGTCCCTAGCGGGATATGATCTCACCTCCGAGGATGTGGTCAATAAATGGCCGACAGGAAAACAATTATCCCACGCTTATCTCGTTAGTTTTACCTTTTCCCCTGTGCAAGAACTAATCAAAGCCAGCCGCAAAATGCGCGATTTTTGGGCAGGTTCTTGGATTCTGCACTATCTATCTGCTCAAGTCTGCTGGCAACTGGCCCAACAATACGGCCCCGATAGTTTGATCTATCCCTCTCTCTACGCACAACCCTTAATCGATCGATGGTTACTAGAGAAATATCCCGATTTTAAACCTTGGATCGACCCACCGAGCGATCGACAATTACTAACCGCCGGATTTCCCAACATTATTATCCTCGTCTTGCCCAAAGATAAGGTGGCAGCGGCCATGCAAACCGCTAAATCTAGTTTATTAAAAGAATGGAAAGAAATTAGTCGGCAAGTTTTCGAGGAATTGGCAGAACGTCACTGGATGCCCAAATTAAAAGAAAATAGTCATACCTGGGACAGTTGGTTAAATGCCCAATGGCAAACCTATTATGTGGGGGTCCCCATCGGTAGAGAAGACCAACTCCTCACCAGTAGCGAAATTTACCAAGAAAACGAAAATAGCGCCGAAAATCAAGCCGAAGACCCAGAAAAAGCGCAAAGCTGGCGAGACAAACAAAACGAACTTTATAATCTAAGTGGCGACAAGGCTTTATTCTTAACAAAAGAGCAGGAATTTCTGCAAAAAGCTGGAAAACTACGCCTTGAGAAATGGAAAAAACATCCCTTTAGTTCTAATGTTGGTTCTTGGTGGAGTAGTGCTTTCGATCAAAACCGTTCGGCCCTTGCTGCTGTCAAAAACGCCCGCGATTGGCAGATTCCCACCGCTTTCGGCCCCCGTTCCACCATTTCTGGACTTGGCCCCGTCGTCCATCCCGATAGTAACAACGATTGGATTGAAGCTAAAACATCGGTTGCAGTTGTAATTGCAAAACCCGTCGTCCATCCCGATAGTAACAACGATTGGATTAGCGAAAAAGCAAGCAAAGAATATTGGCAACGAAATGCCGGATTATTCGATGGGATCGAACAACTCAACGCCACGGAAACCGTTAAACGCGGATTACACCTAATCCTGCCAAAACTCTTAAAAAATAGCGACCAAGAGCGTCTAGATGCCGCTTATCCCGATTTAACCGTGGGAGTCGCCGGTTATCTCAAAACAGGCGGTGATCTCGACCATTTTCATCGAGTTTGTCGCACCATCTCGCGTAGGTTAAGAGAAGACGGGAAAAAGATTCCCCCGGCACTTACCCAACCCTGGGGAATCCCCTACATTGACGATCACATCGAACCAGAATATAAACGTTATCACCCTCGATTTCTCAATGCGGGATGGTTAGTAGAAGAACTAGAGATTACCGATGAAGAAATGGCTAATTATCGCCATCAATTAAGCCAATTAATTGACCAAAACTATCCCCACAATAACCCGGCTGATTGGTATGTTATCGCCGCAGGAGACGGTGACGGAATGGGGGAATGGTTAAAAGGCCAAGAAATGAAACCCTATCGAGAATATATCGCTAAGTCACTTCATCAATACGCCGATCATCCCCCGACCGAAACCGATACCCTAGAAAAAGAAGTACAAAAAGCTTTTGGCGATTTTGTCACCCTCAATAAACGCATGGGACCATCTACCCATAGCGCCCTCAGTCGCGCCCTTTTAGACTTCTCTAATCAACTCGTTCCCTACCTCACCGAACAACGCTATGCAGGACGCTTAATCTATGGTGGCGGTGATGATGTTCTCGCCTATACTAATCTCTGGGAATGGGATAAATGGTTATGGGATATCCAGCAATGTTTTAAGGGAGAAAAAGACCCCCATGGGGAATTTAAGAACGCCGGTGACTATTGGCAATGGGAAGGCGAAAAACCTCCCGAAAATCTCTCCAAACGTCCCCTATTTACCATGGGAAAGCAAGCGACTATCAGTTTCGGTATTGTCATCGCTCATCATTCCGTACCCCTTGCTATCGCCCTAGAAAATCTCTGGGAAGCCGAGAAAAAAGCCAAGGAACACGCCTATAAAGACTTTGACGGCAAAAAAGTCAAAAAAGATGCCGTACAAGTGCGCGTTCTCTACGGCAACGGAAACATCCTAAAATCTACGGCTAAGTTTGATGTTTTTTATCAATGGCAAAAACTCTTAGAATTCGATTTAGATGCCAGTATCTTTGAACAAGCTGCGACAATTTGGGAACAACATCCCGCACCAGTACAAGAAGCGATTTTTCCATGGACAAAAGCCTTCTGTCGCCGTCGGGAGAACTTATCAGAAAAACAAACAGAGCAGATTCAAAAAGAACTTGCCAACTTTCTAGATAGCCTTTGGCAAACTACAGAAAACACACCAAAAGTTCTCAATGAAGCTATCAACAATTGGCTTAAACTAGCGGCTTTTATGACTCGAAAAAGAGAGATTAAGATCGGAGGTTCCATTTAATGTATTGGTACACAATCACTCCCCTAGATGTTCTTCTCCTACGCGATGCCAAACCCTTTAGCCCCGGAGAAAGAGCCTGGGCCGGAAGTACATTTCCCCCCAACGGTCACACGATCGCCGGTGCTTTAAGTGCTTTACTAGATCGCTCTAAAAATAGTTATTTTAAAATCACCGGTCCATTCCTATCCTTTGCCGGAGATACTTTATATCTACCCCGTCCTTTAGGATTCGCCAATTCTGACCCATTAATTCCTATTTCTTGGAGTGATAATTTAACGATTTCAGAAAAGCATATATTTTGGGATCGATCGAAACCTGCCCCCTTAGCTAAGGCTAAACCTCACAAAAATTGCCAAAATCGAGAAAATGAAGCGGAAGAAGAGAAAGAAGGTAAATATCGTCAGTATCTACCTTTTAAAGTTATTCTCAATTATTTAAAAACAGGAGCGATCGACCCTTGCCAATGGTTAGTAAAACACAAAGAAAAAGATAAACCCTGGCAAGAAGAAATTCGTTCCCATAACACCATGAAATCGGGAAGTAAACAGGTAGAAGATGCCGATGGATACTTTGTGGAAAAAGCGATCCGAATGCTACCCGGTTGGAGTATAGCGATCGGAATTGATGTTGATATTCTCACTCCCACAACTTTGCGGTTAGGAGGAGAAGGACACCGAGTTATACTGGAAAAATGCGATAATTTAGGTCAACAATGGCAAGAATTAAAACAACAATCCGAGGAGAACTTTAAACAAATAAATAAAGCGATCGCTTATCTCGTTACCCCCGGTATTTTTGAACGCCGTCACGATAATAATCAAGCCATTTGTCGCTCTTGGCCATGGGAATGGAAACTCGCCCATACTGTTAATAGTAATCAGAAACCGGGCAATCTAGTCAGTGTCGCAACCGATCGAGCTATCCCGATCAGTTGCCGCATTCAATCAAAAGAAAATACTAGCATTCCCGCCCCCCAAGTCTTCGCGGCCCCCGCCGGTAGTCAATACTATTTAAATCAACCTGATCGCCTATTTCAAGAGCAGCCCAATAGTCCCGAATATCACCAACGCTGGCGCAAATTAGGCTACTCAGAATTACTTTGGATCAAATTTGATCGCTGTTTTTGGACAAGCGAATAGGGGCAAATTAGGCTACTCAGAATTACTTTGGACCAACTATAAAGGAGAATAATTAATCATGAAAGATTTTCGCACTGGCTATCTTTACAGTCTCGCTCCTATTCACTGTGGTGGCGAAGGTGACTTAGGCAATATTCTCGAAATTGCTCGCGAAGTACATACAAATTTTCCCTATGTGCCAGGATCTTCTCTGCGCGGCAGTCTCCGAGACGAGATGGAAGTTTTGGATCCCGATGCAACTAGCGTTCTATTCGGTAAAGAGTTAGATGAAACAGGACAAATGGGAGTTCATCAAGTTTGGTTTGGGGATGCTCGCTTATTGTGGGTTCCCATGAAAACTATGTCTCAAAACAATACAGATGTATTTGCTTGGGTTAGTTGTCCTTCTCTCCTCTGCGCTCATGCGATCGCCACAAAAAAAGGGTTTGTCTCTTTTCCAGATCATGCCGTCGGATTGCGTGCGGGAACATACACCGTAGCTGATGCTCAAATCAATGTTTCTGGAGTTTCCCCAGAACAAGAACAAGCGATCGCTCTTTCTGGTAATTTCCCAAATTCCTTAAAAGACTCTCTACAACCCACTTGGGAAAAAAACAGAATCGTTCTTCCCGATGGGGATTTTGAAATCCTAATGGAACACGCTCTCTGGACACAAATCCGTAACAAAATCCAAGAAGCAGGCGCTGCTGAAGTTTTTTGGACAGATGTATGTATTCCCAGAGACACCATTCTCTACTTCAACTGGGGATATAGTCTCGATCAGAAAAATCCCGCTACCGAATCTCAGCACGAACTGCTTATGAGTGTCCTGCAAGGATTAATCCAAGTTGGTGGACAAGCTAATGTCGGTCGCGGTTGGGTACAAAGTTGGGTTAATAACGATAATTTTGTTTCCAGTCTCTCTAGTCAACCTTTAACCGCAGGAGTTTAATTAATCATGTCTAAAAAACACAAAAGCTCGCAATTTACCCCCAATAATTCTTCTAGTCAGCCTAAATCAGCCACTCCTCCCAATTATAGCCCCAATTCCGTCTCATCATCCCCCACAAGAGTTCAATCTCTAACACCTGCAAATATGCCGCCCTTAGCATCATCCAGAGTTCAACCCGAACAGATGAGTTTAAACGCTCACGCACATATTCAAAAATATTTAAAAGAAACTGGTAGAAATTCCCTCACTAAAGAAGACTTAAACGCTGTCCTCCGTCTCTCTCAACACCTGCGAGTATTTGGTCTTCTCTCCGCCGTTGGCTATATAAACCAAGCCAATCAGCAAGATAATAATGTGGTGCGAAAAAGAACTGTCCCCGTATGGAAATGCTTGATTAACAACCTATTGGAGCCTCAAAGTACATTACCCGAAAAAGCTCTCATGGAAAAGGTAATTGCTATGAGTCGAAATAATCCCAGTCAATACATGATTAGTTGGCGTAAATCCCTACAAATGTCTAATCATTGGAATTTTTGGGCGCGTGCCTACTCTGATAGCTAGTTATCTCTCTGTCTTCCCTCTACAAGAGGACAAAAATAATAATTTAAACCACAGGAAAAATTTATGTACACTGGTCCGAAACTGCTAGAGTTACTAGCCTCCAAACACCAACAACAGAACACATCACAATTATACAAACAGGAAATATTTACCCTAGAATGGCGGGCAAAAGTCGGTTCTTTCCCTCATCCAGACCTAGAAACCTTAATTTCTGCTGGCGAACCCTGCGGTGCATGGAAACCTGAGCAAGGTCGTCCTGAAGATAAGCGCAATGTAGGGGAAAATTGGCGATATTTACAAGAACTTCCCCTCTATGGTTACATACCTGGTTCTTCAATTCGCGGATTAGTTCGTGCATGGGCAGAAAAACGCCCCGAAATTCGCGATCGAATGCGTGAGCTTCTCGGAAAACAGGAAAACGACAATATTACTGCCGGAAAAATCGAATTTCTCGATGCTTGGCCTAGGAAAGCCGCTAAATTAACCCTAGATATAGTTAATCCTCAACAAGATTTTCAGGTTTTTCATCGGGGACAAAGCACACCTGTATCCTCTTACACCTTGGGTGATGGACAGGAAGAAATCGAGATTATCGTGGCCATTCGTGGCATTCCTAATCAAACAACACCTGAAGAAGTAGCAGAAGTTTGGGACTGGATAAAACAGGCACTCGGTTTTTACGGTGTGGGAAGTCGTACTGCCAGCGGCTACGGTAGTTTCAAGGATAGTAAAGTTAAAGTTAGACCAGAGCCAGATTACAGAACTAAAAACCTTATTTTCACCCTCTACAGTCAAGGGTCTTCTGGCCCAGATATGAGAACGATGGAACTTCGTCCTTCCCATTGGCGTGGTTGGTTACGTTCTTGGTTATTACGCTTTTTCTTGGGAGTGATGAATCAAAATAACGCCGAAACGACTGTTAATGAATTACTCGGCACTCTTGAACCAGACACACAAAAAGGTCTTGTTCGCTTACAAGTAACAAAGGGGAACAGTTGGGGTGAAGAATCTGAAAACAAACCCGATTTTTATTGTTGGAAAGGACAAGTGAGAATTAGCGCCCCCACGGAAATTTTAAATAAAGTAATTCTTCCTGTAGTTAAGTTTGCCGCTAGTCTCGGTGGTGTGGGCAGAGGGTGGCGCAGACCTTTGCATATTTTTACCATGAATAATGGCAATAAGGCCGCAAGAGGAACTTATTTACATCTAAAACACACAGTCAAAAATCAAGAAACAAATGCAGAAGAAACAAAAAACTTCGCTCTCATTCCTAATAGAGTAGAAGTATGGCAAAACACCTATAGAGTATGGCTAGAGTTTGTACAACAAAAGTGGCCAAATCGTATTAGTCTCAACAGTAATCAAAATCTTGCATCCGAAGTCTTCTCGCCTCAAACCTGTGTAGTTTATCTTGTACCCGGCCCCGTCCGAGAACCAATTGATCAACAAGATATGTCTTGGTTAATTAGCAATCCTACAGATACCCGTGGTGATGGTATGAATTTAATTTATCAAAATCAATATAAACGTAAAATAGATGTAGGAGGTAATGCGGGAAATGGAGGAGCCTATTGTTCTTGGGTAAGTATTAAGCGTATTAAATTTCCTAATAGAGAACAAAATACTGCTTGCTCAGAAGTTGTCTGTGTATTTAAAGGAGGAAATAATTCATTAAGAAATCAATTTATTCAGGATGTCAGCAGCATTGCTGGGGCAGCGAGAGTATTTGGGAGTTAAAAGGTAATCTATGATAGCTAATTTTTCTTTCGCTAAATGGTCATTAATAGACTATCATCGGCTAATTAATTCAGGAATTTTAGCTGATCGCAGAGTAGAATTAATCAATGGATATATAGTCGAAACTTTTCCCAAGACTCCCTTAAACATCTACTACAGAGAGGAATTAGCGCATTTTCTTCGTCAAAATCTTGGTCATCAAGCATGGGTTAGAGAAAGTGGTGCTATCACCCTAGAAAACTCCGAACCAGAAGTCGCTATTTCTGTAGTTGTTTACCCTCCTTCTCGCTATCAAGAACATCATCCCTATCCCAGTGAAATATTTTGGTTAATCGAAATTACTGACGCGCATCTTGACCAATATCTCTACAATAAAAAATCAATTTATGCTCAGGCAAAAATTCCAGAATATTGGCTAATTGATATTACCTCTAAAGAACTTTATATTTTCCGTAAACCTGAAAATGACAATTATCAATTTCATCAAAAACTAACCACAGGTGATGCATTTTCTCTATCATTTCCTGACTTGAAAATATACCTAGATAATTTTTGGTCTGATCATCTTTTCTCAACCTAAATTTTACTGCAATAATCTCATGAAATCAATTTTAGTTGCAACGATCGGAACCAGAGATTTAATGTTTCAAGTCACCAATGGTGACTGGTATAATATTGGCGATGATCGTATGAAAGGTGATATTCTCGGAGAACAGATAGAAGTGGTGTCTGATTTAGCTCTGACCGAAAAATCATCTTTTCGAGAAATATCCCAATACCTTTGGGAAAATATTGAATATTATGGAGATCGAGTAAAACCTGTGATTCTGGGTAAACTTTTGGAAGATAAAATCAATGATCTCGAAAAAGTTTATTTAGTAGTAACTGATCAAAATGAAACAGTAAAAGAAAGAGAAAAAGATAGTCTTTACTCAGGAGAATTAATCAAGTATTGGCTAAATAAATTAAATTCTGATTTGGTAGTAAATATTCTCTATATAGGTAGAAATGATGAAAACCCTTCTAACTTCGAGGAAATGTTCCGTTGGTGGCAACAAGTATGGAAAGAAAATATAAAACCTCAACCCGAACAACCCATTTTATTGTGCTTAAAAGGTGGGGTGGGGCAAGCTTCAGAAGCGTCGAGAATTTCGGGATTGAGTTCTTATGGAAACGATATTAAATTCTATGAATTTATTCTCACTCCTTATAACAATCAAAAGGGCATTTCTTCAGATTACACGGGCCCTTTTTTAGGCACTAACTATCTTTGGGATCGCACTCGACAACAAGCCCTACAATTATTAGAACGCTATGATTATGCTGGTCTTCAGAACTTAGTTAAACCTTACTATGAACAAAATAAACAAAAATGGAAGGAAACCTATGCGCTAATTAAATCTGGATTAAGTTGGAATCAAGGACAATTTGAAGATTTTTTTCAATCCGCTTCTTTTAGTTTCAATAATCAACAAAAAGAGCAGCATCAACAATATTGGTGGATGGCCTACGAACAAGCTTATACTGCTGTAGTTAGAGTAAAACAAAAAAATACAACCGAGGCTATGCTCCATAGTTTCCGAGCGGTAGAAGGCTTAATTTATGAGTGTTTAAAACATGAATTTAAAGACTATATGGTTAATTCTGAATATACTTATTCATCTTTAAAATCATCTGTGTTGAATAAATATCCTGCTCTTAAAGAACTTTTTGTTAATAATGTTAAGCTAGATAGTCGCACTCAACAGAAATTAATAGAGAAGTATATTGCTCTCACTTCTCCCCAGGCAAACTTTAGGGATTTAAAAGCTTGGGGTTCTGAAGAATTGCGTAATCTTAGAAATCGACTATCTCACAAATTAGGAGGTATTAGTGAGAAGGAATTATTCAGTGCTTGGGGAAAAGATACTTACAATCAAAAAGACTGGGAAAAACGTATTTTAAATTGTCTCAATCTAATTACTGAAAATAAATTCTCTTCTTTATGTCAAGGAAGTTTATTTGCTTCTATTCATCAGAGAGTCCTAGAAGCTATCAAAAATTATAATGTTGTTTAAAGTACAAAATGCAATTAGCCCCTACAATAATATTACTGCAGCCATGGTAGGGGTCGATCGTCTGGTCTGAAAATCTAATATAGATGTTTCTCCTCAATTGAGATGTAGCTGGGATGCTGGTGATAAATTAGCAAGTCAAAAGACTATTTAAAAATCAAACTCGTCTAACTCCGATTGTGGGGAAGAAAAGCGACTGCGAGGAGATTTTTTCGACTTTCTAAAAAAAGCGGGAATAATTGCGGCGATAAAAAATCCTATTCCCAAAGAAAAAGCCAATAAAATGCCGATGGGTACTTTAATTGACTCAAATTGTAGAAACTTTAAAGAAACTGGTTGGATATTTTGAATAGCAAAAACTGCCATGGTCATAATCCAACCACCGACAATAGCACTAGCTAAAAAATTAGTGATTGTATTCATGCTTGTCCTCGCCAGATTTGTAGGAGACTTTTTAACCTTTTGTAGGCTAATTTGGGAGTTATATCCCTATTAATTTAACTTCCCTAGGGCGGAAATTACCGTTAATTGACTAAAACGTTACAATTGTCGATCGATCTCAAATAAATCTCGATCGCGATCATATAATTGTGGTCTGATCGCCCTAAGCTAGAGCTAGTAAATATAAATAGCACCCTGTTGATTGATGTTAAAGGTGGTATAACCGGGGGTACTCCCCGGAACTTTGGTGACAGTAATCGTGACTAAATTATCATTATTGACTTCTACGCCATAGATTAAACTAGAAGAATAGCGATCCGCGGCCGCATTAGCTCGATTAATCAGAATATATGCTGGAATTACGAAACCTTTTAGGGTTGTCTCTGCACCCGGAGATAATAATTGGGGAGAGGAATCAATATTGGCCGATAGGTCATAATTGAGGTCAATATCGGTTTGATTGATGATTTTGATCTCCACAGGACGACTCATATTCACCCTAGCGACAGGCTGCCAAGGACCCGGTTGAAAGGTGGTAGCGGGGGGATTTTGAGCGGGTAAAGAGAGGGGAAAAACTAATCCCAAACTTAACACTAGGGAAAAAGTCAAAAAGCGATCGCATTTCATAGATAAATCCTGGTCTTAGGTTTTCATCCTATTTTAGGGAGGTATCCCCAGTGTTTTATAATTAAAGTAGAAGCTTTTGAAATTGGGTTCTTCGGCAGGTAGTATGCTAAGGACTCTTTGCTTATCCTGAAAACCTTACGCGTCAAGTACAGTATTTGTGATTGCATAACAAGTGCCGAAGAACCTGAAATTGTCTATAGCATTGATTGACCAACTATCAGGGAAAATCCTAAGCTTCCCTGATTTTGCTCCGTAAACAAGGCTAAATACACCGATTTTTCTCTAGAAGTTTCCCTAGTAACCCCTATCAACGGTTTAACTTAGGTTGAGATTGATTATATGCCTACCATCGACATATCGGGAGTATCCCACAGTTACGAGTTATTTTCGCCCCGAGCGGATAAGCCGGTTTTAGTCTTTATACACGGTTGGCTGCTGAGTCGTCACTACTGGCAGCCTTTGGTAGATATTCTCTCCCCGGATTATCCCTGTCTAGTTTACGATCTCCGGGGTTTTGGCGACTCCCAAAAAATCACCTCTAAGAGTCCTCCTAGCAGTTATAACCTTGAATCCTACTCCCAAGACGTTATTACTCTTCTTAACTGCTTAAACCTCGACGTTGCTTGGTTAGTCGGTCATTCCCTCGGTGGTAGTGTTGCCTTGTGGGCCGCGGATATCTGTCCTCAACGGATTAAAGGGGTAATCTGTATGAATGCCGGCGGCGGCATCTATCTAAAGGAGGAATTTGAGCGATTTCGGGAAGCCGGAAGACAAATCCTACAGAGAAGACCGCCTTGGTTGCCCAGTGTTCCCTTTATTGATCTTTTATTCTCGCGGATGATGGTCAAGCAAACCCTAAGTAAAAAATGGGGCAAACAGCGCGTGATTGATTTTGTCCGGGCCGATTACCAAGCGGCCCTGGGGTCACTTTTGGAAACCACCACTATCGATGAAGTTCATCTTTTACCCCAGATTGTCTCCCGTCTCCCGCAGCCGGTCTATTTTCTGGCGGGGAAAGAGGATACGATTATGGAAGTTAAGTACGTTAACCATTTGGCCAGTTTTCATCCCTTGTTTGAAACCGGCAGCAACGTGATTGAGTTATCCGATTGTGGTCATTTTGTCATGCTCGAACAAACAGCAGCGGTGGCCCAAAAGATGATCGCTATTCTAAATCAGCATCGGGGTTAGGGGTTGGGTTTTAGGGTTTTAGTGGAAATTTCCCTATCTCCCCATTTCCCGATTCCATCTACAGATACTGTTAAGAAGTGAAAATTTATGTCACAATGACTCTATAAGGGCGATTTTTTACTGAATCGCCGAAGCCGTCTATTAATCGAATCGATGTCTTTGAAGAACGTAGCCCCAAACTGGAAACCTGACTTTCCTTTCTCATTCTTGCCACTACTAGCGGAATTTTTCTCCCTTTTGTGTTACCCACGGGAATTTTTGAGCTATTGCTGAGATTGGCATCTTGTCACTTCCCGTTAGTTGAATCCAACAAAAGAAGCTGTTTAGGAGCAATTTATGTTACACCGCAAGATTTATCAATTCTGTATGGATGGTCAGGAAGTCTGCATTTTCTTGCGCGATCAGCAAAGATGGATTGATAATGCTCGTATTATCGATCTAGAAAGCGATCTCGTCACCATTCGCTACGAAACAGAAGAAGAAGACGAGATTAGTTCTTGGGAAGAAATGGTGCGTTTAGAAAGTATCGGTGCGGTGAGCAGAAAACTGGCCTCCGTGTCGCGGACGAATCCTGATATTAATGTCTCGGAAGATTGTCCAGAAGCAGAACAACTTTATCCCCATTCTCCCGATAGCTTAGATTAATTTTGTCGATTTAACTGACAGTGGCGAGAAGTCCCGCGGTTTTAACCATGGCCAAGGGACTTTTCAGGGATAGAAGGGAAGAGAGCCGCTAAGAATCGCCACTTGTTGTAAAATTATTCTCAGTAGTCGTGCAAAATTAATTTCTTGGTTAGGATAGGCAAAAGGCAAGAAGTAGTTAGATATGTGTAATTGATTATGTCTAGCTACTTAAAAGCCGCCAGATTTTCTCTATTATAAGCTGGAGGAGCAAAATGAATTCTAATCCCTACTTCGCTGGCAAGGATATTTATCAAAAATTTGTGGCAGTAGTAATAGTTTTAATTAGTTGTTGGTTAGTGACTTTTCCCACCTTCGCTGGATCCGCACCTTTAGAAGTTAAAATTAGTCTAGGCTCCGGGCAAGGAGAATTAAAATTCTTTCCTAGTCAATTAGACTTTATTGCTGGACAAAAATACAAATTAATCCTCGATAATCCCAGTCCCACTAAACATTATTTTACCGCTAAAGACTTCGCCGATGCTAGTTGGACGCAGAAAGTTGAAGCGGGAAAAGTGGAGATTAAAGGGGCAATTCACGAACTAGAATTAAAACCTAATGCACAGGCAGAATGGGTAATAGTTCCTCTCAAAACTGGTAAGTATAAATTAATCTGTACTATTACGGGTCATGCCGAAGCGGGAATGGTGGGAGAAATCACCATTAATAACCCATGAATTTAAGAAAAATTGTCTCCTTTGCTTTCCTATTATTTATTCCCCTATCCGTGGTCGCTAGTCGTCTTAATTGGGGAGATCAAGCTATTTTTATCACTGCCGCTTTATCGATCATTCCCCTGTCAATTTGGTTAAGTACCTCTGTGGAAAGAGTTGCCGTAGTTACTGGGCCAACTTTGGGAGGATTAGTTAATGCTATCTTCGGCAATACTACCGCTTTAGTTATTGCCTTAATTGCCCTAAAAAAAGGCTTAGTGGACATCGTACAAGCCAGTATTACCGGTAGTATTCTCAGCGATTTATTATTATTTATGGGCATGGGAATGCTCACGGGAGGTATTCGCTACAAAGAGCAGGAATTTAAACCAATTTTAGCCCGGGTAAATGGTTCTTCTATGACTTTAGCAGTAATAGCGATCGCTTTACCAACTTTAGTAATATATACTTCTAACGTGGTGGAAGTTGCCGATATTCTCAGTCTTTCCCTAGTCACCGCTACGGTTTTATTAATAGTTTATGGGTTAACTTTATTATTTTCCCTGAAAACCCATAGCTATCTCTACGAAGTGGGATTAAGTAACGAAAATACCCCCGACAATCAGGTTAGTGAGGAAGAAAAAGCTCAAGTCTGGATTTGGTTACTTGTGCTGCTTACTTCCACCGTAGCTGTAGCCTATGAGTCGGATTTATTTGTTAATGTAGTGGAATCGGTGATGGAAGGATTTAATCTCACTCCTCTCTTTATCGGGGTAATTTTTATTCCTTTAATTACTGATGTTTCTGGCATAGTTACCGTCACTCAATTAGCCCTAAAAAATCAGATGGATTTAACGGTTTCCGTGGCGATGGGTGATAGTTTATTGGTGGCTTTATTCGTAGCACCTTTATTAGTTTTTATCGGTCAATTTTGGCAACAACCGATGGATTTAAATTTTAATCCCTTTAACGTGGTGGCTTTAATTGTAGCGGTGGTTGTTACTAATTTAATCAGCTTTACCGGTCGTTCTAATTGGTTAGATGGAACCCTATTACTAGCCACCTATTTAATCTTGGCAGTGGCTTTTTATTACCATCCCGCCTAGCCAAAAAAGAGATTCTGGTATTTTCTGAGATTGGGTGCATCTCATTTTTGTAAATCTGGGATTTTTAAGGGGAAACTCTCTGCTAAAGTCGGGCATTACTTTCGATTTTTTCCCTCAATCCAAGCTTTTGGGGGGTAGAACCCCCCAAACCCCCCGTTGGGGGCGTGGCGCGGTCACTGAGCGTGTCGAAGTGCCGCCCCCAAACCCCGGAGCGCATTAGCTTTTCGGTGGGATGCTTACACGCAGCCGCTGACGCATCTGTAATAATTTAAGAGTTACTAATAAGTACCTAAGCAAAATTAATTACATATTTCGATAAAGCTTTTCCCTGTTGCCTATTGCCTCTTGCCTATCTTCACTAGGAAATTTATTTTGCACGACTACTTAATTGCTGATTGTCGGTATTTCTGCAAATGTGAGATTCACTCCTGAGATTTCTGTCTTAGAATGGATTGGTGTCACCTTATCGCCGCAGGATTGCTGATGATGAAAAGAGGGTTTTGGTTTGTCGTCGGGTTAGTAGTAACGATAATTCTGCTTCCTTCCCTAGTTCTTTCTAATTCCATCGGTGAACAGGGAATTTATGCCGATCGCTTGCGGGCAGAACCCTATAATTTATTAGGGCGAAAAATTGCCATCGGTCAAGTGGAAATCGGCCGACCAGCTCAGTTCGGTTATGATAAAGTGGCAGCTTGGCAGCCTCCCTATAAATTAGCCGGTGTTTTTTTTCGCGATCAAATTGCCAAACCCAACACCTATCTAGACAATCACGCCGCTATGGTGGCAACGGTGATGGTAAGTGATGATAAAAAAATCCCCGGAGTGGCCCCAAAAGCGAGATTATATTCGGGGGCGGTGGGTTCTTTGCGACGCGGCGGACAACCAGAAGAATGTCTTACCAGTCAAAATATTGCCCGACAAAATAGCGGTGATGTGCGGGCGATTAACTTTAGTTTTGGGGAATCTTTGCAAAGAGATCAGCGACAGGAACCAAAATTAGATGGTCAAGCTTTATTAACTCAATGTGTTGATTGGTCATCGCGAGTTGATGATGTTCTTTATGTAATTGCCGGTAATCAGGGTAAGGGAGGAATTCCCATTCCCACCGATCATTTTAACGGCATTACTACCGCTTATACAGCCCAAAGAGAAGGAAAATTCACTAAAGTTGATTTTGCTAATATTAGTGCTTTGCCAGTGGGTATTGGCCGCAGTTTAATTAAACGGGAAATTAATGATGGTTCGCGGCGATCGATTAATTTAGTTGCCCCCGGCAATAAAATAGAGCTTTATGACCTCAAAGGTAAATTAAATACCGTTAGTGGCACCAGTTTCGCCGCCCCCCATATTACGGCATCCGTGGCACTTTTACAAGAATACGGCGATCAACAAATTAATCAAAAAAATCCCCATTGGAGTCTCGATTCTCGTCATCATCAAGTGATGAAGGCAGTCATGCTTAATTCTGCCGATAAAATTAAAGATAAGGGCGATGGGTTAAGGTTAGGTATGAGACGGACAGTTTTCACTAAAGACCAAAAAACTTGGTTAGAGTCCGATGCTTATAAAGACCCGAAAATTCCTTTAGATATGCAGATGGGGACAGGCCATCTTAACACTTTGCGCGCCTACACACAGTTTAGTAATGGTCAATGGTCAGCCACAGAATCTATTCCTGCCATTGGTTGGGATTACGGTACAGTTGCCGCTAATGATTATCAAGATTATGCCCTAGAGAAGCCATTAAAAGCTAATAGTTTTGTTTCGATAACTTTAGCTTGGGATCGTTTGGTAGAACTAATCGATACTAATCGCAATAATCTCTATGATCTCGATGAAAGTTTCCAGGATCGCGGCCTGAATAATTTAGATGTTTATCTTTTACCTGCTCAGGAGGATAATAATGCTAAATACACCTGTGCTTCCCTGAGTGATAGTGATAGTTTAGAGCATATTTTTTGTCCTGTCCCCATCTCTGGAAACTATAAAATTCGGGTTCAATATCGTCAACAAGTTAATGAAAAAGAACAAGCTTTTGCTCTCGCTTGGTGGACGGTTCCCGAATAATAAAAATGATAGTAAGTGAGTAAGTGAGGAGAGGCGCTCATGCAAGAGGCAAAAGACAAAAGGGAGAATAAATAATCAGTTCTCTGTTAAACCAGATTTTCTCCCCCACGGCAACCCCTACAGAACCTTGATTTTTCTTTGGCACAGTTTCCAGGGGTTATTTAGAGGTTCTCCCGAATAATACTCCCAATAAGCTTTTTATTATCCAGAGTAATGCTAAGGTTGCAATGGTTAACACAGCCAATCTTGGTAATATATTGAGTAGATAGGCTATTACTCCAAATGCAATAGTAAAAAGAAGCAATGATTTCAAAGCAGAGATTAGGGGAGAGGCTTGTGTTTTATAGCTGCTTGGACTACTTCCTTGGGACAGGAAATAGTATATATTCAGAATTTGTTTGAGAAGCTGATAAGATTGAAGTCTAAGCAGTCGTTTACCAGTCTTACTAGATTCTATGATATCACTCAAAATTATCGCTGACCGAGTGCCTAAACTTTTGAGAATATTAGAAGGTATATCTTTCACTATTGTTTCTGAACCAACTCCATATTCACCCAGGAAGTATTCTTTTTCTTTCCCTTTTAAATCTTCTAGGAAACGTTGAGCAAGTTTTGCAGCAGCTAAGGGAGTTACTGCTTTGTCAAAATAGCCACCAACATATTTGTAGTTTGACTCAGGAGTTGAGTCAATTTTTTGTTGATTCCATTCCAATTGTTCAGAAATTGCGTCTTTGAATACATTCCCTAAATTTTCCTTAAGAATAGCACTATGTCCTAAATTGACAAGCTTATTTAAGAAGTCTTCTAATTCTTTTTTGGCAAGGGTTGTATTAGGTTGAGCAAGTTTAATTAAGTCTTGAATTAGCCCATCTTTTTCTGTTTGTGTTTCTGTGGGAAAAGATTCATCAACAAGTCGCTTGACATATTCTTGAATTTTCTCTTTCTGAGTTCCTGAGAATTGTTCTAGTTCAATTTGGCGACTTACAACTCCAGAGAAGGCTTTTAAGGATTCTGAAGTTAATAACCCATCAACAATACGGTTGACTCCATCTAACCGTCCCCAAAGTATATCATTAGAACGCCAAGATTTCTTAAAAAAGCCTCCAAAAGCACGAAATTGATCTCCAGCTAATTTTTCTTCAAGTCCCTTACCTTTGCCAAATCCTTTATCAGCATCATTGGGAGAAATACGAACAAGTTTAATGGGACTTGTGTTTCGGATATCGGACAAATATTTATAGGGATATATAACTTGGTCAATTAGCTGAAATTTCTCAAATTTGCCAATTACTGGTTTTATACTTTCTTCTATATTCTCCGATTGTTCAGTTAACAACTTCCCAGAAGCTTGTTCTATTTTTTCTAAGATGGTTTCACCTTTGGTTATAGTTAATGCTTCCCAATCTTGATCTAGAGCCATAACTTTAACCCTGTTCCGTAATTGTCCCCGGATAAAATTGATTTTGTCAAAATCTAGCTCTTTGAGATTTTCTACGGTAACATCGGCTAAATCTTGACTATCTAAGATAAGACGCAACAACGTTAATAGATAATTATAGATTTTTTTGCGCTTCAAATTTACAGATTCTTGATTATCGTCCTCTTCTTCTTCTGTGATGAGTTGATAAAATTTTTGTCGAACAGGTTCGGATTTTATCACTTCTTTGATAACCTGATCAATGACTTTGAGCAACTCTAGCAGCCAAGTGATTTTATTGGCTAAATTTTTTAACTCTGTATATTTGGTAATGTCATCTGTATCTTTGGTAATAGCATCAGACATCAGAGAGGAAATTTGGGACAAGAGAAAGTCATGTTTTCTAATAGCATATTGAATATCTAGATTTTCAACATCTTGAGCTAGGGAGTTTAAAGTTTCCTCTCGCTTTTTAATTTCCTCAGAATTATTAATAAATTGGGTCAATAAACTGGCACTTTTTTCTAATAGTTCTTCCTGTTCTTGTTCTTTTCCAACAAAATATTGATTGTCAAAAATTACGGAGAGAACACTATCTCTTAAACTGACTAAACGACACCTCCAATAACGATTTTTGGCTTCTGTTGTTTGTTCAGATACTTCTTCATCAACACTTTTTAATAACAAATTATAGCGACGAATTTTGTCGTTAATACCTTTGATTTGTTGCAGATCTTTGCCAATACTTTCATATCTGGGTAAACTGATTAGAGAACCTGTGATGACTTCCCAAACAGTAGGTTGCTCCATTTCTTTAAATTTGGTACTGTCAACAAAGCTTTCTGGATTGGGATCGAGATAAAATAATTGACGATTGACAGGACGATCTGCTGTACGATAATAAATGGCTTCAGTGGTATAACTAAAAGGACGATTATCTAGAACTCCCCCATCAACAAAATAGATTTTATATCCCTCTTTTGGAGGTTCTTGCGGAAGGATGCGATTTCTCAAAAGCTTTCCCCATTCTTGTAGTTTGTTATCTACCTTATTATCAGACTTAATTTCGACAGGTACTACGGGAAAAGCTAGGGGAAAACAAGAGGTGATTCGACAGAGTTTAGCTAAGGCTTTTTGAGTATCTTTATCTTTCGTAGAAAAAGGGTCTCCAAAATCTTGATCTTCTCGATATTTAAGCTGAAAAACGCAACGATGATCTTTAACTTCGATGACTTTTCCAGTGTTGTCAAAGGTTTGATATATTCTTCCTAAAACATCAGTGCCAGTGATAAATAAATCCAGTTCGTTAAACTCTGAATACCATTCTCCATCAGGAGCAGATTGTTGGTTATTTACAGCTTTTTCAAAAGCTTTAAAAAGTTCTTCCTGATAGTATCCCTCGCCGTTTAAAAGAGAGTTGACATCTATTTGATTATTTTCTTTTTTGATCGGACGCAGTAATTTATTTATATCCCCACTTTCTCGCCAAATATCTCCAAATTCTTTAAAGTCAACTACAATTTTTTCGTAGCTATTAGCAACTGCATAGCTCAAGAGAACTCCATTAATTCCTCCCGCTGAAGTTCCCGATACAATATCAACAACAATATCTGAATCTGTCAGTGCTTTAATTAATTTATAAATTCCCCGACCCCTTGTTGCATTATAAAATTCTCGACAAACACCATTCATATAAACTGCTAGAGAAACCCCACCATAAAGTACTAATCCTAAGCGAGTTTCCTTACGAAAATCTGGTTTTTTCAAGCAAGTGGCTGACGAAGATTGTGTGTTTTGACCAGGTGTTGCAGTCATAGCAAGTCTCCACGATTATTTGGTGTTCTAAAAGGGACAGATACAGTTGGGAGTCGTTTGTGGCGGTTTTTGCGATCAGGGTTGGGACGCTCTACCACCTTTCCCAATATAAAAAGATACACACCCCCCCCCACAAACGTTGTATCCTAGACTATATTTTAATAAATCTTTACATTTATCCTGGTATTTGAGGTTGCGGGGAAACAGAAGTCAGAAAACCAACTAAAGCGGTGCAGTGGGAAAAAGCGAAAAACTGCACAGCTAATCAGGTTCTTGATTGGTAAAAATCCCCAGATATGGAAATCGTTGCTATGATTACGATTATCTCCCATGAAAAATATTCACCAGAAGGAACCTGAATTAACGGCAAATTATAGCGCGGTGCTTCTAAAAGATAATACTCTTTGATTGGTATCATTTAAATACCGAACAGCCTCTGAGAGACACCTCGTTTTCTTTTCGGGATAACATCGTCAGAGATTCCCCAATAGTTTGATGCCTGAGACATATTATATAGCAATAAGTCTTCGGGCATTCTTTCCAAAATAAGCTGGTCGAAATTGGCTGGATTAATATTCATTGCTCCCATCACAGAAGAGCCAAGTTCTTTCGATAATAGCGGAATAACTGCATTACCAATCTCACGAAAACCATGCCATATTGTGCGGTGAAACTGAAACCAATCGGGGAATGTATGTAATCTGGCGGCTTCTCGTACAGTAATACAACGAGGAATAGAATAGTGAATGGGTCTAGGAGCAGTATAGGCCCCTTTGTCACTATTAGTTCCGGCCCGGAGAGTGTTACATAAACCAGTAGGAGAAAGCTTGAAAAAGCGACTTTTTGGTTCCACTGTACCCGGTTCGGTTACGATAAATCTATCAATTGATCTTTGGGTATGAACTGAGCCTATATGTCCATAGATTTTTGTATCTACTATTCTTTGATGGCAAAGTTTAAAAATATCCCCTGGCTGCACTGAATATTTTTTCCTCTTACCACTATAATCTAATTTTGATGCGGGTATGCCTAAATCAGTATCGATAAAGGCCGGTATTAATTCTAAATCTGAAATCGCATCATAGACGCTGGTAAAAGCTGATTTTTTGGCTGGGTTTAAATCGACGGTCTTTGTCAAAGGATATTTAGCCATCGTCACGTCTTTTCGACTACCAATTAAGATTAATCTTCTGCGCTTTTGTGGTGCGCCGTATTCACTGGCATCGAGGATTTTAATTGGCTGATTAATTGTATAGCCAATAGCTTCAAATTCAGAGATTAACTCCTCTAAAAATTGTTTATGTTTACCAGTAGCCATGCCGGGGACATTTTCAAAGATAAAATACTTGGGTTTAATTTCTGCTACAATCCGCAGATATTCAAATACAAGAGAATTTCTAGGGTCATCTATTTGTCGTTTACCAATCAGTGAAAAACCTTGGCAGGGGGGACCGCCGGCAATTAAACTAACATCGGTGGCATAGCCTTTTAGTTTTAATAATTCCCATATTTCTCTACTTGTTACTTTGGCTATATCCCGGCAGATAGTTTGACAATAGGGAAAGTTAAAATGATGAACCAAGGAATGGACTGCATCAAACTCCACCGCTACAGCAATATCAAATCCCGCCGCTTCTAGACCAAGGGACATCCCACCGCAGCCAGCAAATAAATCGATCGCAATTGGTCTATGTTTCACTTTGATGATTAGCTCTCTATTGTCTGCCTTTTATTATACTGTATTTCTGATATAATTAACAATTTAAGTTTTATTAAGAGGGCAATTACTTGAGCAAGTTAGTAATCAATTGATCGACTTTCTCTAATTCTTGAATAATTTGTTTAACTCTTTCTAATTCGTCGGCAGGGTTAGGCGTTTTTTTCGTTTTTATTCCCGAAGAATGAGCGATTTCACCGCGTTCTTCTCCAAAAGTATTCATATTGGCTAACCAAACTTTATCTAAGTCATCACTATCGATGCCGATTGGTAAGAGTAATTTTAATAGGTTAGTTTCTTTAATCCCATGATTTTGATCGATAACTGATTTAAAACATCTAATCGCTATGTCAATTTTTTTAGTTATTTTCAGTTTGTCTAGGGAGACATTTTTGTTACCTTTAAGAGGAGTAATGGTATCGGGAGGATTTTCCATTTCTTGACCAGAAAAAGCGATTACACATAACAAAACTCGACCAGCTTTACCTTGATTATCCCAGATATTTTTTGCTGTCTGTACTGTATCCCAAACTCGATCTTCAAGATAAGATTCAATCTCAGCATGAGCAAAAACTCGATAGGCAAAAGTTAAAGCTAATTGTCTTTCAGAATAGTCATTTATCTCGCTGAATTTACGAGGTAGGAATTGTTTTTTGAGTCGATTTAATTCTTTGGTTAGTTGTCTAAATCTTAGAGATTTCGGCATAGTAAAAAAACAACTATCTTAACCCCTTAAAAATAATACGATTGTCTTCCATCTGAGGAATATTGAAGTTAATATCTAATACTTCTGATAAAGCTTGACCCCATAAATGAAAACGATCATAGGTTGATTGTTTAGTATTTGTACTAATTAATACAGCATTTTTAAATCGATCAACGGCAGTACGACATAAACTTTTAAATGCTTCTTCTACCTGTTCTTTGTTTGTCTCGGCAGCTGCTCTCATTAGATCATCGCAAAAGTAAAAAACCATCACATCTAAAATTGCTCGATTGAACTGACTTCGATAAGTTGCCGATTCAGGCAGCCAGAGACGGGAAAAGTTTTTCTCTCCAAAAATATTAATCGTTGTCTGGACAGCTTTTTCAAATTGATCAATAATATTTTTGATTTCTTCTGAGTTTTGATCCCATCGAGCATTAAGCGAAACACAAGCATTATCAAGAAATTTTTTAAGATCACCGCGATAATCGGATAAATAATAATGAAAAGCTACATAACGCAATAATATATCAGTGTCGCGCATCCGGAAATCGGGATAGGAAGATTTAAATATTTTCTTTAATGCTTGACTTTCGATCGCTCGATCATCTAAAAAATTAATAAAACCTCCTGGGTGTAATGCTTGTCTTAATTCTTGAGAAGACAAAGGGGTATTTTCCACATTGAGACGCAGAAAAATTTTATGGAGGAAACTCTCCGTTTTCCAATTACGGATAACAATCGTGCGGATAGTTTGATTATCCAGTTGGTCTAAGAAATCATTTAAATTGAAGTCATTTTTTAGATCTTGATATTGGCAGCCATTGAGATTATCTAGAAATTCTAAATCTTTTAAAGTAAAACTATTATTAGGTGTGTCACTGTCACCATAAAACTGTAAAATTGTTAGTAGGCGTTGTTTGCCATCAAGAACGATAAATTTCCCTTTTTCCTTGTTATTAGTAGCTAAGACAATCTGTGGGACTGGAAACCCTAGAATTAGGGATTCAATAAATCGACTTTTACGAGTAATATTCCAAGCATCTCGTCTTTGAAAGCGCGGATTGAGTTGAATATTTTCTCGAATTAATTGATCGCGGATCGTTGCGGTAGTCCAATCACTGCTGGCAACAACAGTGTCGGAGATTTCTTTGAGTTGTAGCTTTTTTTGGTTTGCTGATTCTCCTGCAATATCTTCTTCTCCGGCAAAATCCACCGCTTCTATTTCTTCCCACATCTCTAACTGTGCCATGGTAGTAATTAATCTCCTCAATTGTCTATTCTGCAAAAATCCCGCCCCAATATTTGGACGGGACTAATAATCAATCAATAATTCAATACTACTCCCATTCTATAGTTCCGGGGGGCTTAGAAGTAATATCATAAACCACGCGGTTAACTCCCTTAACTTCATTGACAATGCGATTAGAAATTGTCTCCAATAAATCATAGGGAACCCGCGACCAATCGGCAGTCATTCCGTCTTCACTGCTGACTAAACGTAGGACAATAGGATAAGCGTAGGTACGTTGATCTCCCATTACTCCCACACTGCGGACAGGCAATAAAACCGCGAAAGCTTGCCAGAAATCGTGATACATTCCCTGCTTATTAATCTCGTCGCGCACTACCCAATCTGCATCGCGCAAAATATTTAATTTATCTGCGGTGACTTCCCCTAAAATGCGAATCGCTAAACCAGGGCCGGGGAAAGGTTGACGACGAACAATTTCTTCTGGAAGACCGATCGATCGTCCTAATTTTCTCACCTCATCCTTAAATAATTTTCGCAGGGGTTCGACTAATTTAAACCGGAGATTTTTCGGCAGTCCACCAACGTTATGATGACTTTTAATTTTAACCGCGACTCTTTCCCCGGTTTTGGGATCCACATTACTATCGGCCGATTCAATCACATCGGGATATAAAGTTCCTTGGGCCAGATAATCAAAGGGTCCCAAACGATTTGATTCTTCTTCAAACACCTGAATAAATTCATGGCCGATACGACGGCGCTTTTCTTCGGGATCGGTGACACCGGCAACTTGCGCTAAAAATCGTTTTCTAGCGTTGACATACTGGACTCCGATATGGAATTGCTCGTTAAATATCTGCATTAATCGTTCTGGTTCACCCTTACGCATGAATCCTTGATCGATAAACATACAGGTTAGTTGATCACCGATCGCTCGATGCAAGAGGAATGCTAAGGTAGAGGAGTCCACACCGCCGGATAAAGCCAATAAAACTCGCTTATCGCCCACTTTTGCCCTAATTTCTCGGATCGATTCCTCGACAAAAGCTTCCGTGGTCCAAGTGGGGTCGCATTTGCAGATATGATAGACGAAATTGCGAATTAAGGCGATTCCTCCCACAGAATGGACAACTTCCGGGTGAAACTGCACTCCAAAGAGTTTTTTCTGGTGATCGGCAATAGCCGCACAATCGGTATTATCGGTATGAGCGAGAATTTCAAAACCCGCAGGCAATTCCACGCAGGAATCCCCGTGACTCATCCAAGCGGTGGAACCGTCCTCGACATTGGTTAATAAATCGGTAGGATCGTTGATAAATAGGGATGCTTTGCCGTATTCGGCCCGTTTTGCCCGTTCTACCCTGCCCCCTAACTGCTGTACCATCAATTGCATCCCGTAGCAAACTCCGAGGATGGGTACACCTAAATTCCAAATTTCGGGATCACAGTGAGGCGCTCCAGGATCATAGACGGAATTGGGACCGCCCGAAAGAATTATTCCTTTCGGGTTGATTTGGGCCAATTGTTCGGCGCTGGTACGATAGGAGAGAACTTCGGAGTAAACGTTCGTTTCCCTGATTCTGCGGGCGATTAATTCAGAATACTGGGAGCCAAAGTCAAGAATGATGATTATTTGACGATTAAGGCTATTAGTGAAGGACTCTGAGGGCAAAGTCTCTTGGGGGGTGGGAAGGGGGGTTTGAGTTGTCACTACGATCAAGAAAAGAAACTGGCAGGAAAAGGTTAAAGATTTGTAAACTAAATCGGCTATTGTTCTGAAAATAAGCTACAATGGTGTGACCTTATTAGTTTCATTTTTTAAGACTAAATATTCCCACGATCATAGCACAGTCACTGGGGAGTAACTTGTAGATTTTGCAAAAATTTAAGGCCATTTTCGCTTTTGCTGATCAAAGAACGAGAGCGATCGAATAAAATACAACCGACCCCAAGATGACCGTTACTGTGGTTATAAACGTATTCTTGGCAACGGCGATCGATAGTATTAGCCATTTCTCCATAGATGCGTTCCACCCAATTATCTCCCGTTTGCCGGTCTAATTGACGCAGATATTCCAGACCGTTTTCGCTGGTGCTACTGTCAAAAATTTGCTGGAGATGGGGGGTAGCTAAACCCATTTTAGCGGCGTAGGCGGTGAGAATTTCCCGACGACCATCGGCGAGATGATGGTGAGTCTGAAAGATTCCCCCGGCAAGTTTAATTAATTTACCGTGATAACCAAACAAAAGAATTTCAGATATTCCCTGTAATTGTGCCTCTAATAACATCGGCCCGATCCAATTGGCTGTTTTTACCAAAATATCAGGATTAATACCTATTTGAGGGGCTAAATCTAAGCCATTTTCCCCGATACAAAACACCAAGCGATCGAAACGACGGGATAAAATTTTTAATTGCTCGCGAAAGATTTCTAACTGTCCGGGGGCGCTGAGGGGCTGGGAAATGCCAGTGGTACCCAACAAAGATAATCCCTCTACCACCCCAAAAGCGGCGTTAGAAGTCCTTGTGGCCAGTTTTTTGCCTTCCGGCAGGATAATCGTCACTTTGATGCTTTCTTGGGGCAGTAACAGGGGTCTGAGGTTTTCTTGCAGCAGACGCTGGGCATAACTATAGATAGCTGATTTTCCGCCATTATCAACCTGTAGGCCAATTCCTTGACCGCCTTGAATCTCTATCTCTTGATTACCTGTTTTTCTTTCTACTAACGCCCATATAGGGGTATTTCTAGTTAAATCTAAATTGTCCCCCGGATCGCTGCGGGTGATGGCTAGGGCAGCATCGGGGTTAAGTCGGGCAACTTGTTCGATGGCAATTGTAACGGCTTCTGGCGGTTCTAAAAGATTAAAAGTAACGGAATTTAGCTCATTTGTAACGGCTTCTGGCGGTTCTAAAAGATTAAAAGTAACGGAATTTAGCTCATTTTCGCCGTGGAGATGCTGGAGAGATGCGATCGCACTGGCACAGGCAAAAACCGGCAAAGTGTAACCGGAACGGGGTGGGGAGATAGACATGAATAGGGTCGATAGCCAATCAAATTAGCCGTGATCTGATTATAGAACTAGGGGGCAACCGCTGCTATTTTTGATGATTGTTTGACATCCTCACCCCCGGTGGTGAGGATGTCAAACGCTATTGACAATTGGCCAATTTTGTGATCCTTGTGAGAATTTCAAGGGATACTAGCAATCAGAATAGTTACAAACTCCACCTATTTGGTCGATTGTTGCTTAACAATTGAGATGGCAAATTCTCCTCAAATATGCCTTAATTGTCGGTAGGCAACCCACATAAAATGGCTAATTCAACTCTGAATTGGCGATTCTATATACCCCAGAGTCCCAGAAGAGCGATAAGCAGAATCATCTCGATCCCGTTACAAATCACTGATTACTGTTGACTAACTCCTGCTTAATTACTCTAGAATTTTGATGAGCAAGGGGTAAAGTAAACCAAAACTGTGAACCAACCCGCGGGGTACTTTTTACTCCAATTCTCCCAGAGTGAGCCTCGATAATTTGCCGACATTGGTAGGAACCTAAACCGATTCCCGTTAGGTGTTGATTATGAAGATTTCTTACATATAAATGGAAAAGATGTTGACATTGTTCCTCATCCATGCCAATACCATTATCGCTTAAAGTGCAGTAGAGCATATCTTGGTCAATACGAGCATCTAAAGCTAATTGAATTGGTGAAGGATTATGTTTTAAGGCATTATTTAATAATTGTTCAAAAACACTTCTTAGCTGACAAGGATCGGCATCAATAGCGGGTAAGTTATCGGGGAGAAGATTAATAAAAGTAGCTTGGTATAAATCAAAATCTTTTTGCCAATCTTTGAGCCAAATTTGCACCTGTTCTTTTAAAAATAGAGGTTGACGATGCAAGATTAAAGGCCGTTCTTCAGCAAAATGATTTTCTGATAAAGCATTAATTAAAGTTAATTGTCGATCGCAACTACGCACCACCTGATCGAGCATTGCTCGCGAGATAGTTACTTTTTCTGTTTGCCGACACTGGAAATTTTTTAATAACATCACTAATCCCATAATCGAAGTGCGTAGATCGTGGGATACTGCCTGTAAAAAAACCGTTTTCATTTCGTATAAACGCTGAATTTCCCGGACTTTTTCTCGCAGTTCTAGGGTTCTAGCTGCCACTTCCTGTTCTAAATTATTATTCAAGCTTTGCACCCTCTGATATAGTTGCGCTTGGCCGATAGCGATACAAACTTGGGTGGCTAACTGTTCTAATAATTTGACCTCGCTTTTTTGCCAATGACGGGGATGGGAATATTGATGGACAACTAAAGCACCTAAATGTTGATTATTAACCGTTAGAGGTAAAACTAAAGAGGATTTAACTTGCAGGTATTCGTAATAACCCTTGAGAGTGGGCAGCGTTTGCACCTTAGCGGTATTATCAGCAATAATTAACTTATCTAAAGAAAATAATTGTCCCAATTCTTCCAGTAATTCTGGTTCGGGAAACCAACCCATCAGCGAGGGAATATCGGGACGACGGGACTCAGCGACTACCTTAGACCAACCCCGCTCTTGACAGTGACCGATATAGACTTGATCGGCATCGAGAAAATTTCTGATTTCCCCAACAATGGTATTTAAAACTTGATCTATATCTAAAGATTGATGGACTTTTAAAGCAACTTGTGTGACTAAATGTTCTCGTTCTAAAGTTTCATTTAAAGCTCGATCGATCTGTTGTCTTTCGGTAATCGCCGCCGATAAAAACAGAGAAGTTGACATGACAATGACCAAAAAGATTTGTAAGATCAGGACACCTCTGGTATGGTCGGGGGCTTGTAGGATAAAAGGACTGATTCCCCCGACCAATCCCATCAAAGCTAAAATAGATACTAAAAAATTGGCTATTACCGCTCCCCAGGTCTGAAAACGCATAGCAGCCCAAACCACAAAAGGAAAAGGCAGATATTCGAGGTACTGCACCATACTCCAATCGGGGTTAAGAAAATCCTGTTGACCACCAAAAACCACGAAAGTCACCACCGTTAGCAAACTCATACAAAGTAATGCCTCGCCAAGGCGTTGGGGTTGCCGGGGTTCCCGCAGGGAGTGACGATTGAAGCAAAAACGCAACAGCAGCGGCGTGGTCATTAAGATCCCCGTACTATCTCCGAGCCAGATCATGCCCCAAGACTGTCCAAATTGTCGCCAATCCCAAGTATTTAGCCAACTACGAGCAAAAGTATCGATAGTGGCATTAACTGCCGAGGCTAATAAAGCCGCTAAAAATACCAGTAAAAGGATATCGCGAATACGCTGTAAAGTGGCGGAAAATCTCAGATAATGTAGGAATTGCGCCCCTAACAGAGCCGATACACTGCTACCGAGCGCCGAAAATAGAGCTATGGGCCAACTGGCCCCTAAAAAGAAGGTAAGAAGCAAATCTCCGATAAAAACGCCTAAAACTAGCCTTTTTCCCCCTAAAAAAACAGCAGTTAAGCCAATACCAGCACTCATCCAAATTGGGGCAGGTCGCGACCCTAAATTTAAGCAGAGATAGCCTAGCCAACCAACACCCAGATAAGCTAGGGCAACAAGCACAATTTTAGACCGATCTGATGAAATACGCAGCATTTTCAGTTATCAGTTATCAGTTATCAGTTATCAGTTATCAGTTATCAGTTATCAGTTATCAGTTATCAGTTATCAGGTTTAAGTTTTAAGTTATTAGGTTTAAGTTTTCAATTTTCAATAAATTTAGTATCTTTCACTGGTCACTGGTCACTAGACCTCTTGCAAAAGTCTTAAGTGGATCCTTGTACAGCAACATTTTTGAAGATTATCAACTACTAATAAATAATTAACTGAAAGTCCCTCCCATTATTGTTTCTATCGTTTGTTTTCGGATTTATGCAAGAGGTCTACTGGTTACTGGTTACTGGTCACTGGTCACTGAATCACTGAATCACTGTTAATCTCTCTCCAGATTGCCTAAACTAGGAGTAGTTCTGCTTCATGCAGATGGGTGAAAACCGTACATTTTCCCGTTAGGAATCAAAGATCATGCGGATTTTAATTGTTGAAGACGATCCTTTAATGCAGTTAGGTTTAGAACAAGCGCTCGGTGAACAGCCAGATTTTGAGATCGTCGGTCAAGCTAGTGATGGTCTGGCGGGGGTACAATTAGCCCTATCCCTACGGCCAGATTTAGTGGTCATGGACATCGGTTTACCCCGTCTCGATGGCATTGCGGCAACTAAACAGATTAAGGAGGGTTTAGCTAATGTTCATGTGGTTATGCTCACTTCCCACACTCTGCAACAGGAAGTGATCGCAGCTCTGGCCAGTGGCGCTGATGCCTATTGTATCAAGGGAGCGAGTCTCGATCGCCTTTTGGCCGCCATTGAAGCAGCTAAGGACGGGGCCACCTATTTAGACCCTCAAATTGCCCGTTTAGTCATGGATAATCTCAAACCGCCGGCAGTGCAACCTAATCCCAATCTAGCACTTTTATCGGAGCGAGAAATGGAGGTTTTAAAGTTAATTGTTGAGGGCAAAAGTAACGCTGAAATCGCCGAACAACTTTATTTAAGCACCAATACGATTAAAACCCATGTGCGGGGAATTATGAATAAATTGGCCGTGGACGACCGAGTACAAGCGGCCGTAATTGCCCTGCGATCTGGTATTGTTTAAGGGAAAAATGACGATTTACCCACAGGAATATTCTGGCTCTTCGTTACTTGTTATGGTTCGATAGGGGGGCATAAATCAACAAAATCTTTATCTGGTAAGGGATTTAATTGATTAGTTCGCTTTAGATAAAAAACAATTGACAAAAATCGCCCAATGTCTTTCTCTATAAGGGTTCCATCCCTTATAACTCCCGTCTATTGCATAAGACAAACCGAAGAACCAATATTCTACCGCAATTGCTACTGCTACAATTGCTCAAAAAATCCCTTCAATGATTTATAATAAGTTGTTGACCTATCTCTGTTGGACTAACCATGACTATCGCTGAAAGCTTACCCCTAGTGGAGTCCCATGTAAACCCTGAGATAATCTTCCCAGAAGGCGAATTTTGGAGTGATGAACCACCCTTGGAAAGTAACCTACATCTACAACAAATTATTTTATTAATTCAGTGTTTAGAATGGTGGTGGCGCGAGCGAGAAGATTATTTTGCCGCCGGCAATTTAACCATTTATTACAGTCCCAACCAGAAAAAGTCAGAATTCTTCCGTGGTCCGGATTTTTTCGTCGTTTTGGGGACAAATTCTAACCCCAACCGCAGAAGTTGGGTAGTTTGGCAAGAAGAGGGCAAATATCCCAATTTAATTATCGAAATTCTCTCCGATAGTACCGCCAAAGTTGACCGAGAGGAGAAAAAACAAATTTATCAGGATATATTTCGCACTCCCGATTATTTTTGGTTTGACCCAGAAAGCTTAGAATTTCAGGGATTTACCCTAATTAGCGGTCAATATCAACCGATTACCCCCAATCCCCAGGGATGGCTCTGGAGTCAACAATTAGGCTTATATTTGGGTTTATCTGCCAATAAATTGCGCTATTTTACCTCCGAAGGCGAATTAGTACCCACTCCCGCAGAAGCGGCACAACAGGCAGAAAATCGGGTTTTAGAGGCAGAAAATCGGGTTTTAGAGGCAGAAAACCAAGTCGAGCAAGAAAAGCAAAAAGCGGCGAAATTAGCGGCTAAACTGCGGGAATTAGGCATAGATACCGAGGAAAATCTCTAATCTTCATTTTCGGGGAGGGGTGAGGGTATTTGGTGTCATTTAGAGGCTGAATAGTTGATTAATCGCAGAAAGCTCCGCGCAAGCGTAAATTTTCCCGCAATTCCTCGGTCATCCCCACGTTATCGGCAAACTTTGCCCCCTGCACTTTTGCCCCACTCAAATTCGCTTGAGTGATGTTGACTTCAACCAAATTAGCTCCTGTTAAATTAGAGCCAATTAAATTAGCTAAAGCCAAACTAGAACGGTAAAAATCAGCATAACTTAAATCGGCATTAGCTAATAAGGCTCCGCTTAAATCCGCTCCTTTGAAACTAGCATGACTGCCGTTAATTTCACTTAAATCAGCATCGGTTAAATTTGCCCCCCGCAGATTAGCTTGATAGAGATTAGCCATGCCTAAAGATATACCACTTAATTCCGCTGCCAGGAGATTTGCCCCAGTAAAATCCGTTAGGGGATCCAGTTCAGCTAATTGGGCCAATTCCAGAAAATCATCACTAACAGCAGCATAAATTCCCTCGATTTGTGCCTGCAATTTCTCTAAATTTTCTGATGCTGCTGGTTGCGGTTCAACTAGAACATTATCTAATTCCACCTGCGATGAACCCAAAGAAATACGACTCAAAAAAGCATCAAATTGATTTTCCATCAGGAAAAATGCTAACTTTCGCTCTAAAATACTATGTTTATTGGGACTTAGATCGTGTTTCCATAATCCCGATGTTTCCGTGATACAAATATCGGCAGCTGTCAGCGAAAATTGCACCGTCAGATGATAAGGTTCTTCCTCCACACTGACGGTTCCTAGGTTAATCCTTTCGATCGCTCCTGTAAATATTGACTGAGGACTTTTGAAAGATAACCGCCATTGATGATTATTAATACGATTTATGTATAAATCTTGACTAGAAAGAGGATTTGGTGTTAGGTGACAATTAACTAAAAGAAAATCTAATTTTCCTCCTTTTAGTCCCCATTTGATTTCCCCGCCGAGGAGAGATTGAATTTGAGCTTGTAGGTGTAAAGTTAAATATAAATCAAATTTTTGCGAGTCGGTGGCTACTGGTTCTAGGGTTAACGATACACTATCGGGATAGCGATCAAAGGCAGCTAAAAGACGCATAATCCAAAAGAGAAAAGCCAAAATAAACAGTAAAAAAGTGGTGTTTCTCCGGCCCTAAAGCCGAGAACTCACCCCTATTTAAAACAATAGCCGATTTTCTCGATCCTCGATGAACATTTCTTCGGCGATCGCTGAATGATTGCCCCCGAAAATCAAGGTTAAATTAGTTGACTTTCTCTTTTTTGCCGATATTGCCGTCCGCATTAAAAAACATCGGTAAAAAGCGTTCTATAAACATTTGCGGATCACGATTCCAGGCTTTTTGAGCCGCTTCTACCCGGAATAATTGCAATTTCGGGTCGAGAAGGGATTGGGGTAAACGTTCCATCAGATATTGAGGACGTTCCCAGAGTGGCATAGTGGCGGCGATTTCCATTAAATGACCGACGCGGCGCAATTCTGCCCCCAGGGTGATATCCATGCCCGATTCATAGGCGGCCTGTTCGATCGCTGAGTATTTGGCCTTGGCTTTTTCGACTTTTTGCCGATGTTCAGGGCTTTTTTGGGCAATTTTGGCTAACCAACGATTGCCCCAACGCACATGACCTGCTTCTTCGGGAAAGATTTTGGCGATCGTTTCCTGAATTTTCAGATTTTCCGGGGTTTGTTCCCCTGCTTTGAGGGCATAAATATGGGCGGCAAAGTATTCGCATCCCCGTTTTTCCGTGACGTTAATTGCCGCTAGGGCCGCAATCAGTCCATCTTCCCTTTGTTCTTCGCCTTGGAATTGATCTTGATCGAGAAGACGTTCAAATTCATCGATATAGGACAACCCCGGCGGTTTCCCCACATCGGCCCCCAATTCGATCAATAAATCGGTTAACCAGTAGGCATGGCGGGCCTCATCGGCGACGTGACGGGAAAGCTCCTGGATCAGTTCTTTTGGTTGTCCGTCTAGGGTTTCGATCAGTTCGGTCAGGTCTTTACAGCTACGTTGTTCGTTGTAGCGGTAACGGTTGAGGGTGACAAGATGAATTTCGCGATCGCTAATGACACGCTTCATGATGTCGCGAGCGCTCATCGTCTTCTTGAATTTACGAGGGTAAGCAACGGTCATGATTTTGTATCGTTTTGTAAACGGCTTTCCGTATTCTAACGGAGTTTTTTCCCGATCTGGCAAGGGATCGGCAAGTGACAAGCTTTTTTCAGTGTTGCCAAAGGCACGGCGTAGCCGTCCAGTAAACAGTAATCAGTGACCAGTGAAAGATAAGCTGCCCGCGCATTTAAATTGCTTGTGGAGATGAGATACTCTTTACCGTTGGCTCTTGCAAGAGTAAAGAGATTGGGGGGAGATTCGGCTAATCTAAGAATAAGCGGTTAAAATGCGTCTTAGCTTATCAAGGACAACTAGAACTGTCTATGAACACATTTACTCCCCATCAAATTGTTAGTTTGTTTTGCAAAAATCGAACTTTATACGGAGAAGTAATTCAGGTGATCGAAAGTCGTTCGGCTCTTTGGGTGCGTCCTCTTTGGTTAATTATAGCCGATAATTTTGAGACCATTGATGTGCGGGAATGTTCCGATTTAATCCTGCCGATGGAATTATTTAACCCCGCCTTAGATACGGAAGTTTTACCTCTATTTTCTCAAGCAATTAAAGATAATTATATCGCCAATATTTCCTATCCTCTCCAGGACTTTGTGCAGAAAGTTTGTCAAAATTATCCCGAATATTTTCAGAAAAATCTATGATTGACGAAGGTTACGTTAAATACAATTGTACTTGGATTCCTGACCGTCCCTTAATAAGCTCAGAGATTGCAGAATTAAATTATTGGCGCAATCGCCTCTATCGACTGGGATTAATCGGTCAATACGATAACGGAATCGGTTTTGGGAATGTGAGTAAACGAGGAAAAATAGACAAAGAAATCATTATTTCTGGCACTAACACCGGGGGAATCCCAGTATTAAATGAATCCCATTACACCACGGTTATAGACTACGATTGGAAAGAAAATCGGGTCACTTGTCGGGGAACAATTGCCGCTTCTTCGGAAACTCTCACCCATGGAGCAATTTATGAAGCGAATCCCCAGATTAATGGGGTGATTCATATTCATCATCGCCCCCTGTGGCAAAATTTAATGTATCGAGTGCCGACCACTCAAGAAAATATCGCCTATGGAACCCCAGAAATGGCCGCAGAAATTATCCGTTTATGTCAAGAAGAGCGTCTAGAGGAGCAACAAATTTTAGTGATGAGTGGTCATGAAGAAGGAATTATCGCCTTTGGGCAAGATTTAGCAAAAGCGGGCAACTTATTATTATCCTATTACCAGCAATCTCAATCATCTTGAAAGTGACCTCCTTTCCAACTCACCACCAGGGAGACAAAAGCGGTTTTGATTTAGTCGTTTTCATGTTAACTTGTTCTGTAGATTTTCGTTTTTAAGGAATGCCATCGTGATCGACATCTTCCATCATCTATCCGTCTCGATCGACTTTTCGCCTCTTACCAATGTCTTGATGACTATTTCCGAGCAAGACGTGGATATCATCGGCAATGTCCAGAAAGCCTTCTCAAATTTCGTCAAAACTGGGCAAGCATCGGCCTTATTAATCGGTTTGGTTGTCGGTTATCTGTTTCGAGGTTTTACTTCTTATTAGCTTTTCGCCTATGGGCATTCAGCCAGAGCGAGCAATTCTTGCTATTCTTATGTTTGTAGGGTTGGAGATTTTTCTAACCTGAAGCGGTAATGCTATCAGCACTGGATTATTCCCCAAAATTGTCCAGCATATTTTGGTTAACTTTATCCACAATCATCTAACGAAAACAGTGACAGCAAAGAAAACTTGGAGCGATCGCTTTGAAGGTAGTCTCCATCCTACGATCGTAGAATTTAACGCCAGTATTGGCTTTGATATCGAATTAATCGAGTATGATCTCACCGGATCGATCGCTCACGCTAAAATGCTCGCCTATACGGGTATTATCAGCCCCGAAGAAGCAGATAGTCTCGTCTCTGGATTGGAACAAATTCGTCAAGAATACCGCACCGGCAACTTTAACCCCGGCATCGATCAAGAGGACGTGCATTTTGCCGTAGAACGCCGTTTAACCGAGATTGTGGGAGATGTGGGCAAAAAACTGCACACGGCCCGTTCGCGCAACGATCAGGTAGGAACGGATATACGTCTGTATCTTAGACAACAAATTGATGATATTAGGCAAGAAATTCGCAATTTTCAGCAAGCTTTAGTCAATCACGCTGAAAACCATCTGGAAACCCTGATCCCCGGTTACACCCACCTACAGCGCGCTCAACCGATTAGTTTAGCCCATCATCTCCTCGCTTATTTTCAAATGGCCGAACGGGATCACCAAAGATTAGGGCAAATTCGCGCCAGGACTAATATTTCGCCCCTAGGATGTGGCGCTTTAGCGGGGACGACTTTTCCAATTGATCGTCATTACAGTGCCAATTTACTCGATTTTGAGCAGGTGTATAACAATAGTCTCGATGGAGTCAGCGATCGAGATTTTGCTATTGAATTTATGACGGCCGCTAGTCTGATTATGGTCCACCTGAGCCGTTTGAGCGAAGAAATGATTCTCTGGTCTTCCCAAGAATTTAGTTTTATCACTCTCACCGATAGTTGTGCCACGGGATCTAGCATTATGCCCCAGAAAAAAAATCCCGACGTTCCCGAATTAGTGCGCGGCAAAACAGGGCGGGTTTTTGGGCATTTACAGGCGTTATTGACCTTAATGAAGGGTTTACCCCTGGCCTATAACAAAGACTTGCAGGAGGACAAGGAGGCGTTATTTGATGGCGTTAAAACCGTGCGGATTTGTTTACAAGCGATGACGGTACTTTTAGCCACCGGGATTCAATTTAAAACTGACCGATTAGCTAACGCAGTTGCGGAAGATTTTTCTAATGCGACGGATGTGGCGGATTATTTAGCCAGTAAGGGGATTCCCTTCCGAGAAGCTTATAATTTAGTCGGGAAAGTGGTTAAAAGCAGTTTGGCAGCGGGTAAGTTATTGAAAGATTTAACCCTGACGGAATGGCAAGAATTACATCCGGCTTTTGAGGCCGATATCTATGACGCGATCGCTCCTCGTCAGGTGGTGGCGGCCCGTAATAGCTATGGTGGCACAGGTTTTGAACAAGTGCGATCGGCTTTAATTCAAGCTAAAGCCATTCTCGATCATGATTGATATTGTTAGGGGTTTTGGGTTTTGGGGTATTAGTTAAAATTTCCCTATCTCCCTATCTCCCTATCTCCTAATTCCTATGGATCGTGTTTGGTATTTTATTAAAAGTGTGATGGGAATTATCTTTCGTCATCCTGTAACTGGGGTGACAATAATTCCGCTGCTTGCTGATGGTACAATTGTTTTAATCCGACGCAGAGACACCGGCAAATGGGCCCTACCGGGGGGAATGATCGATTGGGGGGAAGATATTTTTAATACTGCTCAAAGGGAATTAAAAGAGGAAACGGGATTAAATTTAGTCATTTTAGGGCGTTTAGTCGGGGTTTATTCCTCTTTTGAGCGTGATCCACGCATTCACTCCATTTCAGTTTTAATTGAAGTGACGGTTGCGGGGAATTTTCAGATCAAAGATACATTAGAAGTTAGTGAGGTGAGAGCTTTTAGCGTCGAAACTTTACCTCTAGGCAATCTCAGCCACGATAACGATCGCCAACTAGAAGATTATCTCAGGGGTGCCACTGTAGTGGCTTGATTTTTTTCTATGTGATGGTGATTTTGTTGATTTCGATAAGACTCACGGTTTGTTTAATTTTTTAAAGGAGGATTTTTAAAATTTGCTGTTACCTTTGTCCTGTATTGCTTTTAGTGGGATAATACTCGAAAGCAGTTCGCCATTCAATAACCGGAAGGTTGATACTTGGCTATGGATTTGGTAGCATGGCGGCGGAAAAAATGTGCTTATTATGGGCAAACCACAAATCTCTATCGGAATTCCCCTAGTTCCTCACCAGACCAAACCTCTAACCCCCAGAATCTGCTAAGTTACCTAGTAAATCAGTAGCGACTACACTGGTAGAAACCAAAGTGAAGAAGAAGTCAGAGATCCAAATTTTCCTAGCTCACGCTAGTGAGGATAAACCAGCAGTTTTGGCACTGTATAACCGCCTCAAGCAAGCGGGATATAAACCTTGGTTGGATGAAGAAGACCTGATTCCGGGTCAAATTTGGCGAGATGAAATTCCGAAAGCGATTAAAGCTAGTCAGATTTTTCTGGCCTGTCTGTCAGCGAAATCGGCTAAACAGGGATACATCCAACGGGAGTTGAGGATTGCACTTGATACCTTGGGACAGATGCTACCGGGGACAATTTTTTTTATTCCCATGAGGTTAGAAGAATGCGAAATTCCTGATCTGCGAAGTGCAGAAGTTGGCTTGAATCTGCGAGATATTCAGGTTCTTCGGTTTGTCTTATGCAATAGACGGGAGTTATAAGGGATGGAACCCTTATAGAGAAAGACATTGGGCGATTTTTGTCAATTGTTTTTTATCTAAAGCGAACTAATCAATTAAATCCCTTACCAGATAAAGATTTTGTTGATTTATGCCCCCCTATCGAACCATAACAAGTAACGAAGAGCCGATATTCACCGGCTTGATTATTGGAAAGAAAACGGATTTGAGCAACTAGAAAGAGCAATTACCCATCAGTTCAAGCTTGAACCGGAAGAGCTAAAACAACCAGTAATCGTTCCAGAAGAGCCAAAACAACCGGTAATCGTTCCAAAAGAGCCAAAACAACTGTTATCAGTATTTAACTTTGAGATCGTGCGAGTAAATGCGAAGGGTGAGCAAATCAAAAAAGAGTTGAAACAGTCCCAATATTTCAGCGAAGATTTGGGCAACGACATCACCTTAGAAATGGTCGCCATTCCGGGGGGAACTTTCCTGATGGGAACAGAAGACGAGGAAATCGAAAGACTGGTGAAAAAATTTGGTTGGGAAGGATATAGAAGGGAAAGACCACAACATCAAGTAACTGTCCCACCCTTCTTTATAGGTAAATATCCCATCACCCAGGCCCAGTGGAAAGCGATCGCCTCTCGTACCGATTTAAAAGTTAAACAAGACCTTGATCCTGATCCTTCCCAGTTTAAAGATCCCCCCAAACCCCCCTTAAAAAGGGGGGCTTCCGATTCCCCCCCGTTTGAAGGGGGGGCTAGGGGGGGATCGCCCACGCGCTGGGATAGACCCGTGGAACAAGTCAACTGGTACGATGTGATCGAATTCTGTGCGAGATTATCAAAACTAAAGGAGGGAAGGGAATACCGACTACCGAGTGAAGCGGAATGGGAGTACGCTTGTCGTGCTGGAACCACCACCCCATTTTACTTTGGGGAAACCATTACGGGGAAATTGGCCAACTACGATGCCAGCTATACCTACGCTGGGGAAGCGAAGGGAGAATATCGACAACAAACGACTCCCGTGGGACAATTTCCCCCAAACGCTTTTGGACTGTACGATATGCACGGCAATGTCTGGGAATGGTGCGCCGATACTTGGCACGATAACTATGACGGTGCGCCGACCGATGGCAGTGCTTGGATAGAAAATGGTAATGATAATCGTTCTCCTCTGCGGGGCGGTTCTTGGTTCCCCCTTCCTACTTTCTGCCGTTCCGCTTACCGCGACAACTTCAACCGCCGCGACGGCAACTACAACGACGGTTTTCGGGTGGTGTGCGGTGCTGGGAGGACTTTGTAACCCTTTTCCTCTTTTTTCCCTTTTTACCCTCATTCCCTATTTTTTCTCTTTTCTTTTCTTTCCCGCCCTTAGGCGGGTCGATTTTTTTGAGAAAATGGCGTTAATGTTAAATTTTATACTAAATCCAGTTATTAAAAACTGATTATTTATTCCCCCTTTTGCCTTTTGCATGAGTAGAAAACGGGTTTCTCGGAGAAACCCGTTTTCTGTGGGTTACTCAACGGATTTAAAAATTAGGTAAAACCCTACACTCGGCCACCGGGAAAAACTTTTTCAGCATACCCTAAATAGGGTCTGCTGAAAAAGTACGGGCGAAGCATTCGGATAGAAAATCTACGGTTTCACCGATAGGTTATTGCCCGAATGCTTCGCCCCTACAGGACACGGGCCGATGAAGACGCAAGGTTTTGAACGACGATTCTCTCAAAATCTTGCACCTGTGAGAGCAAAACAGAACCCTAAAACCCTTACCTCGTCTATATTTCACATTTATTCAGCATACCCTAAATACTGGCTTTCTCTCTTTAACGGCTGATTCCGCGAAGTTGCTCCAGAAGTTGATCAAGAATGTCTTCCATCTCTTCCGGGCTTCTGCCCATCCTGACCGGTCCGCGCAGAAACTCTTTAACCGTTATCTTTTTATCGCGGAAGTCCAGGACAAAATTATAGATTTTTTCGGTGGATTGAACTTGTAATTTCATCTCCTCTAGCATTTGCTCAATCGGGTCGATGCCATCCTTCTCACAAGCGCGACTGGCCCTCACCATCTCGCCTTCCGGGGTATTTCGCACCGAGCGCAGTTCTCTTTTCAGGTTCTCGTATTGCTTTTTGAGTAGTTCGTTATTGGTTTCAACCCTCTCGCACTGTCGTTTGAGGTCGCTTTCCGATGAGCCTTCAACCTCGAAAGAGTCCCCCATTTGATACTGTCGTTCGATTTCGAGCAGTTTGGCAATATCTCCCTCTTTATAGGCGCGGTTGACTTCCTTCATAATCTCGTTGTGACGCATCCGAGTTTCGGGATCCGTAACCTTGTCGGGGTGAAAAATCTCGGCCATTCTCAGGAAAGTGCGGCGTATTTGTCTAGATTCAGGAGATTTAGGCGAGCTTTCAGGTGATAGCTCTGTTCCATCATCGTGACGGTTATAGGAGTCTCCCCCAGAGAAGAAATCCTGCGCGGATTGCTCCGATGATCCTTCTGGTTCTTCGTCTCCGAAAAGTTCGTCAAGTTCTTCATCTCCATCGTCAAATTTCGGGCTAATCACCCCCGTTAACTGAAGTGTCTCGTAAATTCCGAGAATGCTTTTTTTTGTCTGCTGCCCCAATTTTCTAGCAGTGAGGATTTCGTCAAAAAGGGCGTGTATTTCGCGGTCGAGGTCGCTAAGTTTTTCATAGAGAGGTTGCCCTCTCTGGAAAATCTCCGTCGCCAGGGAACGCATCTGGTCGAGGAATTTCTTCAGTTCGTTGCGTTTTCTGCCAATCTGCTTGAGGAGCCACTGATGCTCCTCCTCTAAAGCTTGCAGACGAAAATGTAGGGAAGACAGAGCCAAGGAAGGAGAGGTGGGCGAATCAGAGGAGTTCGGTGATTTCGGCTTTTTAGATCTGGTCATTACTTTGGGGTGAAAGCATATTGTCCATTCTACCAAGCCGGAAGGAGCCGCATTCCTAAAACTCACCCTTGGCTCATTTTATTGTTTCTCCCCACCTCCCTGCTCCCCATCACCCCTGCTCCAGCGCCCTACGGAAACCTTTTAAAGTGGCTAGAAGCTACATATATCAATGGTCTTAATTAATCCTTATCAATCGAATTAAATTTTTGTACATAAAATTCTCGCTCAGATTAATTATTTTTTCCAGATTCCGCTAGACTTATTTAGTAAGTTCAATCGAGATTCAATATTCCATAGCTAAATTTCTATAGCACAGGCTAGAAGGAAAGTTTAGCGAGGGATTCCTTTACCCATAATTCAGCACACATATTTGCTCTAGCAAGCAGGTAGGAGATTCTATGTCAAAATTTTCGAGACGGAAATTTTTAACCACGGCGGCAGTTTCAGCAGCAGGGGCTGTTGTCCTCAAAGGTTGTGTGGGTAATCCCCCCGACAGTACGGGTGGAACCAGCAGCACCGCACCCGCTTCCCCGGTTGCTTCTCCCGTTGCGGTGGCTCCCGGAGAAGCCCCCGAAACCACCAAAATTAAATTAGGTTATATTCCTATCGTTGAGGCCGCACCTTTAATTATTGCCAAGGAAAAAGGCTTTTTTGCTAAACACGGGATGCCCGATGTGGAAGTCTCCAAACAAGCTAACTGGGGTGCTGCTAGAGATAACGTCGAAATTGGGGCAGATGCGGGCGGAATTGACGGAGGACAGTGGCAAATGCCCATGCCTTACCTGATTTCTGAGGGACTAATCACCAAAAATAACGTTAAAGTCCCCATGTATGTGTTAGCGCAGTTAAACACCCAGGGTAACGGAATTGCGATCGCAGGTAAACACGAGGGTAAAAATATCGGTTTAGACCTGAAACCCGCCAAAGATTACATCCTCGGCATGAAAACGACGGGAACTCCCTTCAAAGCTGCCTATACTTTCCCGAAAGCTAATCAAGACTTCTGGATTCGTTACTGGTTAGCCGCCGGTGGTATTAACCCCGATACGGATATTAACCTAATTGCCGTACCCGCAGCCCAAACCGTGGCCAACATGAAAACGGGAACCATGGATGCGTTTAGTACCGGCGATCCTTGGCCAGCGCGAATTGTGGCTGATCAGATCGGTTTTATGTCAGCTTTAACCGCAGAAATCTGGCCCTATCACCCGGAAGAATACCTCGCTATCCGCGCCGATTGGGTGGATAAAAACCCGAAAGCCACCAAGGCCTTATTAAAAGGAATTATGGAAGCGCAGCAATGGCTCGATCAAGAGGCAAATCGGGCAGAAGCGGCGGCAATTCTCGCTAAACCGGCTTATTTCAACCTCAAAGAAGAAATTATCGCCGGTCCCCTCAAAGGAATGCAGAAAATGGGTGACGGTAAACCGGAAATCACCGACAAAAATAAAGGGGTTTTCTACTGGAAAGATCCCGCCGGTAGCGTTTCCTATCCCTACAAGAGTCATGATCTCTGGTTTTTAACCGAAAGTGTTCGTTGGGGTTTCTTGCCGAAAGAAACTTTAACCACTGCCTCAGCATTAATCGACAAAGTTAACCGCGAGGATCTTTGGAAAGCGGCAGCTACAGAATTAGGGGTTCCCGCAGCCGATATTCCCACCAGTACCTCCCGCGGTGTCGAGAAATTCTTCGATGGCAAGACTTTTGACCCCGCCAATCCCCAAGCTTATCTCGATAGTTTGGCGATCAAAAAATAGCGAGCTTTTTCCGATAGGCTAGGGGCATAAAATATCTAGTCTATCAATCCCAAAAATGTTTTCTTATCTTCCCAATCAAGTAACTTTATTTTCAACCAAGGAAAACGACAAAATGGCAACTAGCGTCAGCAGAACAAGTAAAGGTGGTTTCAACTTTAGTAAATTCTGGAAAAAGCATTCTGGGGATATCCTTCCTCCGATTGTGGGTATTTTATTTTTCCTGATTTTATGGCAGTTAATGTCTATGGTGGGATTAATTAAATTACCGCCGCCATCGGATATTATTACTAATGAGCGTACCCGCACCTATTTAATGTATCCTTTCTTTGACCGTGGAGGTATTGATAAGGGACTATTCTGGCAAACTTTAGCCAGTCTGCAACGGGTATTAATCGGTTATTCTTTTGCCGCAGTGGTGGGTATTGGAGTTGGGATTATGGTCGGTTTAAATTCTTTCTTAAATAAGGCCCTCGATCCCCTTTTCCAATTCCTGAGAACAGTTCCTCCTCTTGCTTGGGTTCCCCTATCTCTGGCCGCTTTACAACAAAACCAACCTGCTGCTTTATTCGTTATTTTTATCACCGCAGTTTGGCCAATTTTGATTAATACCACTGTCGGTGTCCAACAAATTCCCCAAGACTATATTAACGTTAAACAAGTCTTGCAATTGTCCAACCAAAAATTCTTTTTCAAAATATTAATTCCCTCAGCACTTCCCTACATCTTCACTGGTTTGAGAATTGCGATCGGTTTAGCTTGGTTAGCGATTATTGCGGCAGAAATTGTTATGTCTGGTATCGTCGGTATCGGTTTCTTTATCTGGGATGCCTACCAAAATAACTACATCAGCGATATTATTCTCGCTCTGTTTTATATCGGTGGTGTTGGTTTATTGCTCGATCGCTTTATGGCTTGGTTGCAAACTCAAATCGTTCGTCAATAGGGAATCAATGGGGAAACTTTCCCCATTTATAAATAACTAAAACTTGAGCCAATTTAAGGAGAAAAAACTATGAGTTTGTTCGTCGCTGTCGATAACATCGATAAAGTATTCCCCCTCAGTGGTGGCGGTGAATATGTGGCCTTGAAAGGGATCGATTTACAGATCAAAAAAGGGGAATTTATCTCCCTCATCGGTCACTCTGGTTGCGGAAAATCCACCCTCTTAAACATGATCGCTGGTTTAGATTTGCCCACGGAAGGAGTGGTTACTTTGCAAGGTCAAAGCATTAAAAAACCAGGACCTGATCGCATGGTAGTCTTCCAAAACTATTCCCTTTTACCCTGGTTAACCGTCAAAGAAAATATCACTCTGGCCGTCGATCAAGTTCTCACCCAACTATCAGAAGAAGAAAGAAAAGCTGAAGTCGAAAAATATATCGATCTGGTCAATCTTCGTCATGCAGTGGATAAACGCCCCAACGAATTATCGGGGGGGATGAAACAACGGGTAGCGATCGCTCGCGCCCTAGCCATCCGTCCGAAAGTTCTCCTTTTAGATGAACCCTTTGGCGCGTTAGATGCCCTGACTAGAGGTAATCTACAGGAACAGTTAATGCAGCTGTGCGAAGAATACCAAATGACCTCGGTAATGGTGACGCACGATGTGGATGAAGCAGTGCTATTATCTGATCGCATCGTCATGCTCACCAACGGTCCTGGCTCAAAAATTGGCGGTATTTTGGAAGTGGATATCCCCCGTCCCCGCAAACGCATGGAAGTGGTGGAACACCCCAGTTACTACAGTCTCCGGAGTGAAATTATCTATTTCCTCAACCAACAAAAACGGATCAAAAAACTACGCGCTCGCAAAGTCGAAGTGATTGCCCGTCACGGTTTAGAAAAAGTCAATCTAGAGATCGGTTTTGTTCCCCTCACCGCTTGCGCGCCCCTAGCAGTGGCCAAAGAAAAGGGATTCTTCACTAAACATGGTCTAGATGAGGTGAATTTAGTCCGGGAAACCAGTTGGCGAGGCATTGTGGACGGGATCGCAGGGGGATTCCTCGACGGGGCGCAAATGCCTTCGGGAATGCCCACCTGGTTAACCGTCGGTGGTTATCAGGAGCAACCTTTGCCGATTGTCAGCGCCCTGACTATGACTCGTAACGGTAACGGTGTCACCCTCGCTAAACGCTTCTATGACGAGGGGGTGATTGACGGTAACGCCTTAAGACAGATGCTATTGGAATCGAGGGATCAGCGCCATATTTTTGGGATTGTTCACCCCTCCTCGATGCACAATTTGCTCCTACGTTACTGGTTAGCGGCAGCGGGAATTGACCCCGATAAAGACGTTCACCTCGAAACTATTCCCCCGGCCCAAATGGTAGCCGACCTGAAAACCGGTAGTATTGACGGTTACTGTGTGGGTGAACCCTGGAATCTCAGGGCCGCCATGGAGGGTATCGGTTACACCGTCGCTACCGACTTAGAAATCTGGCAGGGCCACCCAGGTAAGGTCCTGGGAGTCCGGGAAGATTGGGCCAATAAATACCCTAATACCCACGTCGCTTTAGTCAAAGCACTGCTGGAAGGTTGTCGCTACTGTGCCGAGGAAGGGAATCAGGAAGAAATTCGTCGAATCCTCGCCAGTCGTCAGTATCTTAGTACCAATATTGATTATATCCAACTGGGTGATCCCAACTCCTACGCGTGCAGTCTCGATCAACCGATGAAAGAATATGCACACCATCTGTTCTATGGAGAAGGGGTAAATCGTCCCAGTCGTACCGAACACCTCTGGATGATGACCCAAATGGCACGCTGGGGCCACATTCCTTTCCCCCGTAACTGGGTAGAAATTCTCGAACGCGTCTGTCGGGTGGGTGTCTTCAGTACCGCGGCCCGGGAATTGGGTCTAGGGGATATTAAATATCGTCGCACACCGATCCTTTTATTCGATGGTATCGAGTTTGATGCCGAGGATCCGATCGGTTATCTCAATAGTTTAGAGATCAAACAAAACGTCACCATGGCCGAAGTGGCTATTGATGCTCGTCCTAGCGCCAGTGAATCTCGCAAAATTGCCTAAAAATCGACTAAGGGGATAATTACTCGCCAATTATCCCTAGTTATTGCTCCTATTAACTAATTTCCCCCAAAGACTAATCATGTACACCACCACCGAGACAATTAACCGAGCAACCCAGACCCCCAGTAAAGAAGCTTTTGTCACCATTGAAGGAGTTTCTAAGGTTTATCCCACTCCCAGAGGTCCCTACACCGTCCTCAAGGATGTTAATCTCAGCATCAATGAGGGTGAATTTATCTGTGTGATCGGTCACTCCGGTTGCGGTAAATCGACCCTGTTAAATATGGTGTCGGGTTTTTCTTCTCCCACCGATGGCATCGTTAAAGTTAACGGTAAGAAAATTACTAAACCTGGGCCCGATCGCATGGTAGTGTTTCAAAACTATGCTTTGTTGCCTTGGTTAAGCGTTTTTGAAAATGTCTATCTTGCGGTAGATGCGGTGTCTCCCAATGCTCCAGAAGCGCAAAAACGCTCGATCGTGCGGGAACATTTAGCTATGGTGGGTTTAACCGAAGCTATGGATAAAACCCCTCCCCAAATCTCCGGGGGGATGAAACAACGGGTTTCGATCGCTCGCGCTCTTTCTATCCGTCCGGAGGTGTTGATTCTTGATGAACCTTTCGGTGCCTTGGATGCGATTACCAAAGAGGAATTACAGGAAGAATTGCTGAAAATCTGGCAAGATAAACGCTGTACGGTGTTGATGATTACCCATGATATCGATGAGGCTCTTTTCCTCGCTGATAAGCTGGTAATGATGACCAATGGACCAGAAGCAAAAATCGGCGAAGTGATGAATATTCATTTCCCCCGTCCCCGCGATCGGGAGAGAATTATGGAGGATCCGGAATATTATCGTCTGCGTAACTATGCCCTCGACTTCCTCTATAATCGTTTCGCTCACGATGATGTTAGCTAGATGCGAGCATTTGTATTAGTTTGGGGTGCGGTTGACTTAATAGCGATCGCACCTAGATTTTTTTTCTAGGGAAGCCTTATTCAAGTAAAATCATTTCTAAGTAGGTAGAGTTTAAAAATTTTCAGATGCCCCCCTTATTAAGGGGGGATTAAGGGGGGATCAGCTTACTTGTCAACTAAATAGAACAATTAGCAATCAAATACAATAATAATTTTTACTTTTTACTTAATTGATCATGCTCAAACAGATACGGAAACTACTTATCAATTTCGGTCAACAATGGCGCGATGAAAATTTTATGAAGTCGATTCATGTCGTTGAAAACTTAGTTTCTAAGGTTTTATCCGTAGCCTTAATTATTGTTATTATTGTTTCTCTTTATGATCTAGTAGTTATCCTAATCCGAGATTTATTTACTACGGAACCCATCGGTTTTTTTGGCAAAACTTTAATTGAAATTTTCGGTTTATTTCTCAATATTTTAATTGCATTAGAGTTATTAGAAAACATCACTGCTTACCTAAGAAAACACATCGTACAGGTTGAATTAGTCGTAGTTACGGCTTTAATTGCCATCTCTCGAAAAATTATTATTTTCGATCCCAACAAATACAGTAAAGATGATTTAATTGCCCTCACCGTGGGAACCTTAGCTTTAGCAGCAAGTTATTGGTTAATCAGAAAAGTTAATCGCGACAATCGTTCTTGAATTAAGGGAAAGGGATAGATTTTCTAAATCTATCCCTTCTAAATAGGGTGTGCTGAAAAAGTTTGTTGGTGGGGTTAAGGAGTCAGGAGTCAGGAGTCGGGAGTTTCAGGCCTTGTTGCCCTCTCTTTTTGTACCAATTTATGTACTAAAAGAAGGATAATGCAAGGTTTTTGAGAGTCCCAATCCGATTTTCGCAGCATGAACATCGGATTTTAACAGGTCAAAAGCCTTATTTTAAAAGGGTTTTACCATTATTCAGCAAACCCTAAATATTTAGGGTTTGCTGAATAAATCTAAAAACATTGTTCGATAATACTTTTAGACTTTTTTCCCCTTAAAAAGTGCCGGCCATTGGAGTAATCGGGGGGAAAATTCAGGGACTTTTTCCCTGAAAATTAGGTAATTGACCCCCTGAAAATGGGTAAAACCCTACACCCCACACCCTACACCCCACCCCCAGGAAAAACTTTTTGCCGCAAACCCTATTTACTGGACTCTAGAAATATTACCCGCTTTAATCCAACCTTCGCGACCATCGGACAGACGCACGCGATGCCATTGCCCATCGCTGCTGGTTCCCACCACACTGACTTTAGTATTATAATCCAGACCGCCGAGACGAGTGGATTCACTGGTAGGTTCCGAGCGCAGACTTAAACCGCTTTGCCATGTCACCCGCGCTTGATAACCCTCGGGTGTGGTTTCTTTTTTTGTTTCTTCGGGACTGGGTTTCGGGGCAGCTTTTGGTGCCGGTGCAGCTGTGGGAGACTCTTTCACCTCAGCTTGGGGTTGTTCTTGGACGGGAGTAGTAGGGATGGATTTAGCAGATTTTTCCTCCTTAGTTTCCTCTTTTTTCTCCTCGGTAAAGACGGGTTTAGGAGGATTAGAACTCATACCAGAGAGAAGTATATAGGCGACAGCAGTGGCCCCACCGACTAAAATGACCACTCCCAGGACAAAACCAACCATAAATTGTAATAAACCAGATAAACGCTTCATATTGGTGCTAAATTAACTGTTAGGATTAACATTAAAACGATCATCGCGAGAGGCTAAACGAGCTTTACCGGACTTGGCCCAATCCTGTAGAAACTGGATCTGTTCTTGAGCAGTGCGGGCTAGGGGTATAATCTGACTAGCGGCCTCAAGCACATCATCGGTGCTAAAGTCGCGATTTTGACTAAACCCGATGTGCATCGCTTCCACGATGGTTTGTTCGATTTCTGCCCCCGAAAAATCGGGAGTTTCGTAGGCTAGTCGCTTTATATCATAACTTTTTAGATTATGGGGCCGGACTTTCCCTAAATGAACGCCAAAAATCTCCTCGCGGGACTTTTGGCTAGGTAGTCCGACAAAAAATATCTCATCGAAGCGTCCTTTTCGCAACATTTCCGGGGGCAAAGATTGGATGTTATTAGCCGTAGCGACGACAAAAACTGGCGATTGTTTCTCCGCTAACCAAGTGATAAAAGTCCCGAAAACCCGTCCGGTGGTTCCTCCGTCGCCTTTCCCATCCACTCCGGCGAAAGCTTTATCGATTTCGTCTATCCACAGCACACAGGGAGCTAAAGCTTCAGCGAGATTAATCATCTGACGGGTGCGTGATTCCGATTCTCCCACCAATCCGCCAAATAAACGCCCCACGTCTAGACGTAGTAGCGGTAAGTGCCAATGATGGGAAATAGCTTTCGCTGTCAGGGATTTACCCGTCCCTTGAATTCCCACCAATAGTAAACCCCGGGGATTGGGTAAACCGTAGGCGCGGGCGCGTTCACTAAAAGCACCACCGCGACGAATCAGCCAGTCTTTGAGATTATCTAGGCCCCCGATGTCAGAAATCTGCTCTGTGGCGGGATAAAAGTCTAATATCTGGGTTTGACGAATCGATTGGCGTTTTTCTGCCAAAATTAATTCCACGTCCTCTGGCTCAATTTGGCCGTGACTGGCTAAACATTTGGCTAAAACCCGACGAATTCTCTCTAGGGACAATCCTTGGGCAGAAAGCACTAATTCATCGAGGAGTGGTTCTTTGACGGGTTGTCCGGTGGCGGCGATTAATCGCTGGATTTCCTGTTTGATTTCTTCGCCACTGGGGAGGGGAAAATCGACGACGGTGATTACTTCGGTGAGATCCGAGGGGATAGACAGTTCGGGAGCGACGATAATTAGGTTTTTAGGCTGAGATTTCAGAGAACGGGCGAGATTTCGCAATTTTCTGGCGATGGAAATATCTTCGAGAAAGCGCTGGAAATCGCGTAAAATGATGATGGCGGCGATGTTAGGCGGCAGCTTTTCGACGAATTCAAGAGCTTGCAGGGGATTACGCCGAGCAAAGTTCTCATTATTGGGATTATCTTGATAACCATCCACAAAATCCCAGACATAGACAGCACGGTTATTGCTCTGTTTGGCAATATCGGCGATCGCTTTTTCGAGACGTTCTTCTTCTAAGGTGGTAACATAGATGAGAGGATAACGGGCCCGCAGCAGTAATTGAAATTCTTCACCAAAGCTCATAGCTATTCGTCTATAATTGTTGCTATTTATATCATCATCAGAAAATATAGCAGTTAGCCGTCAGTCAAATAAGGATGGCAGGTAAGCCGTACTACATTTTAAGATAAGTTAAGCTCGTCTATAAAAAGATTTTAAAAAAACCAATTTACGCTTGTATTTTTTTAAATGTATGGTATAATGTCATTGCCTTAATCCAGATTAAACCTGTATTAACTAAATCAATATCTTGTTAATTAGATTAAGCTTTAGTAAATTAAATCAGCCCATTAGGAGGGTAAGCCAATCTTAACAATCCTTGATCAAATAAACTTTATGTGAGTTGCTTACCCAGAGGCTGGTTCAGGCATATTTAAGTAGAATTTGCCATCTCAATTATTAAGCAAAAATCAACCAAATGGGTCGAGTTCGTAACTATGATAATTGACTGGTATCACTTGAAATGCCGACGCGGATCACAAGTCAATTGTCAATAGCGTTTGAGATGCTCTCACCCTGGCCTATTAGGGGTAACAAAAGTTAGTCATAGGTTGGCCGTTTCTTTTCTGTAAATTAATTTCAGCCTTTCTCACAACCATTTCCTAGGGAGGGTTTAATTCATGTTTAAACTAGCTGCAGACTTTTTATCTTTGGATTTTCTCTGCCGACCAAATCAGAAAAATAAGCCAGAAAGTAAATTTAACTCTTTGCCAATTTCTCAAATCATGAAAGAGGGTAAAGTTTTAGCGATAATTCTCCGACGAGAGTTTAACCAAGAGGGAGTTCATTTCCTAACTCCCGATGATTTTTCCCAACAGTTGGCCTATATGAGACACCCGACGGGAAAAAGTATTATGCCCCACGTTCATAACAAAGTACAACGGGAAGTATTTTTTACCCAGGAAGTCTTAATTATCAAAAAAGGAAAACTGCGGGTAGATTTCTATGATGACGACCAAAAATATCTAGAAAGTCATATATTGAGAGATGGGGATGTGGTTTTATTGATACAAGGTGGCCATGGTTTCCAAGTCTTAGAAGAAATAGAAATGATTGAAGTAAAACAGGGTCCCTATGTTGGTAATCAGGATAAAGCTCGCTTTACAGGAATTGAGGAAACCTTGGTTAAAATGGCAGGAGCAGAGATAGAATGAGTAGCTTTATTCCTGTCAATGAGCCACTACTTGCGGGCAAGGAAAAACAGTATCTTAACGAATGTATTGATAGCGGTTGGATTTCTTCGGAAGGTCCCTTCGTTGAGAAGTTTGAAGAAAAATTTGCCCTCGCTGTTGGGCGAAAGTATGCCGTTTCCGTGTGCAATGGTTCTATGGCCTTAGAAGCGGCCATCGTCGCTTTAGGAATTGGTTCGGGGGATGAAGTGATTCTTCCCACTTTTACCATCATTTCCTGCGGGGCCGCCATTGTCAAAGCCGGGGCGATTCCCGTGGTGGTGGACTGCGAAGCGCAGACTTGGAACATGGATATCGCTCAGATAGAGGCAAAAATCACGCCCCGCACTAAAGCGATAATGGTGGTTCATATCTACGGATTACCGGTGGCAATGACTCCAGTTTTAGAATTAGCTCAAAAATACGGTTTGAAGATTATTGAAGATGCGGCTGAAATGCACGGTCAAACCTATCAAGGTAAACCCTGTGGTAGTTTCGGTGATATCAGCATCTTTAGTTTTTATTCCAACAAACATATTACCACTGGGGAAGGGGGCATGATTGTCACCAACCAAGAGGATATTTTTGAGCGTTGTCGTTCCCTGAGAAATTTATATTTTCAGCCCCAACGACGTTTTATTCACGAAGAACTGGGCTGGAATCTGAGGATGACTAATCTGCAAGCGGCAGTGGGTTTAGCCCAATTAGAACAGCTAGAAACTTTTGTCCAGCGCAAAAGAAAAATGGGCAGACGCTACAGGGAATTATTGCAAAATATCCCCTGTCTAGAATTGCCTCTACCTCAAACTGATTATGCCGAAAATATTTATTGGGTTTATGGTATTGTTCTCAAAGATGAGGTTAACTTTGATGCTATGGAAGCGATGAAACGCCTCAAAGAACATCAGATTGGTACGCGTCCTTTTTTCTGGTGTATGCACGAGCAACCGGTATTTCACAAAATGGGATTATTGCAAAATATTTCCTGTCCCGTGGCCGAAAGAATGGCGCGCCGGGGTTTTTATCTGCCTAGCGGTTTAGCTCTCACAGACGAGCAAATTGAGCGAGTAGCCCAAGCAGTTCGGCAAGTTTTTGCTGAGGCTGAGTAGGGATGAAAAATTGATGAAAATTTTTTGAATAAAAACCAACTTTTATGGTAATTGGCATGGAAGGCAATATCGAGGATTTAATTTCTTTGTCTCCTAGCGCTGGTCATTGGAAAATCCTTGATAATTACTACAAAAAGGTATGAAGATAAGCTGAAGGATTCCTCGTTTATAATTATTAGGTATGAATAATGTTATTGACCATGATCGTTTATTTAAGGAATTAATTGCGACTTTTTTTGTTGAATTTATTCAGTTATTTTTTCCTGAGATTATCAATTATTTAGAGCTTAATCAGATCACATTTTTAGACAAGGAAGTCTTTACCGATGTCACGGAAGGAGAAAAGTATGAAAGTGATTTAGTCGCCCAAGTTCAATTTCGAGGACAATCATCATTTTTCTTAATTCATCTAGAAGCACAGTCTAGCTCTCAACCAGAATTTAATCGGCGAATGTTTACTTATTTCGCTCGTCTGCATCAAAAATTTGCCTTACCAGTTTATCCCATTGTCATATTCTCCTATGATCGTCCACAAAAAGAAGCAATTCGTCAATATAAAATTGAGTTTCCTGACTTAAAAGTGTTAGAATTTAACTATCAAGTTGTCCAGTTAAATCGCTTGAATTGGCGAGATTTTATCAATCAAGCTAATCCCGTCGCCGCCGCTTTGATGGCTAAGATGAAAATTGCCCCTCGCGATAGAGCAAAAGTTAAAGCACAATGTCTAAGATTATTGGTAACATTAAGATTAGATGCCGCTAGAATGCAATTGATTTCAGGCTTTGTCGATACCTATCTCAATCTCAACTCGTCCGAGGAGATAGAATTTCAACAGGAGATTAGCACATTTATTCAACCCGAACAGGAGGGAGTTATGCAGATTACAACCAGTTGGATGCGCCGCGGTTTAGAACAGGGTTTAGAACAGGGTTTAGAACAGGGTTTAGAACAGGGTTTAGAACGGGGTTTAGAACGGGGTTTAGAACGGGGTTTAGCAAGAGAAAGAAATCTAATTATTCGTCTGATTAAACGTAAGTTAGGAGCTATTGATGTGGCTCTAGAGAGTCGGATTATGACCTTGAATATTGATGATCTAGAACGAGTGGGGGAAGCTTTATTGGATTTTTCGACATTGGAGGATTTAACTCATTGGTTAAATGCTTTAGATGCTTAGTATTTTTCTCTTAAACTTCACAGAAGGCTATATATAGTTATGGGTGTAACTTTTGAAAATGCTATCCAACAAACTCAATATTTACTAAGTCAAATTGAGTTTTTAGATATCAAGACAATCACTGAGAAACTTACTGATGTCGCTCAGGATAGAGCAAAAGTTATAGAATTTCAACAGGAGATTAGCACATTTATTCAACCCGAACAGGAGGAAGTTATGCAGATTACCACCAGTTGGATGCGCCGCGGTTTAGAACAGGGTTTAGAACAGGGTTTAGAACAGGGTTTAGCAAGAGAAAGAAATCTAATTATTCGTCTGATTAAACGTAAGTTAGGAGCTATTGATGTGGCTCTAGAGAGTCGGATTATGACCTTGAATATTGATGATCTAGAACGAGCAGGGGAAGCTTTATTGGATTTTTCAACAGGGGAGGATTTAACTAATTGGTTAAATAATTTAGATGCTTAGTATTTTTCTATTAAACTTCACAGAAGGATATTTATTGTTATGGGTATAACTTTTGAAAATGCTATCCAAAAAACTCAAGATTTACTAAGTAAAATTGAGTTTTTAGATACCGATACAATCACTCAAAAACTTACTGAGTTAGTCTCCACAGAAAATGGAGCTAGAGGATTTTTTGTTACTTATTTAACCAGCGATTTATCCTATACGGAATATCCTAGCTTGGAAGTAATCACCGCTTTAAAAACTTCCCCGATATTGGTGAATGAATTATTAGTTAAAAATCTGGCCATGTCCACGGCAATGGTCATCTATCATCGCAGTCAAGGAGACGAAGAAAATGCTCAAGGTTCTGAGAAAGTCCAAGAAAAAACCAGTCAACTAATTAAGCAGTTATTGTCGCCAGCCTTGGGGGAAAAATTACAACAATTAGCTACCAGTTTAAACACAGGACAAGGAGAATATCAAGCCTTTCTAGAACGCTGGGGATATGACGATTGCCAACGTCAAGCGATCGCAGAAATCATTCAAACTTTTCTTTAGTAACTAGCTGATTTTTTCCCAAAGATTTCGCCCAAAATAGGGAATGATCGGTTAGAGGAATTAACTCTTTTACCTCTTGTTTGCTGCTAAAATGGCTTATTGAACCCACATTCCGCACCCTAAGCTGTCACAGAGAGAAATTACGGAGAGAAAAAATCAAAGTGAGCATAAAAATAAACAGGCTCTTCGGGAATTGTTATGCAAATAATTAACTTAAAATAAAATTCAATGAGAGTACCTAAGCTCAAAAGTAGCTGAAATTCATACAGGAAAGGACTTAAGGCACAAATAAGTTAATATCAAAAGATAGACAATCGAGTTAAGATTTGATATAATAGCCAAAAACCAGAGTATTTTACCTATGATACTTGACAAATTTTTGAACCTAAAAGGAACGTCTATTCAAGGCTATCTACACCTAGAAAATATCGGTATAGTTTGCCGAATCGAATCGAAAAATCAAAAAGCAATCTGTCCTCGTTGTGGGTTAGAGAGCGATAAACTCCACCAAAATCATCGACATTTAGTCAAAGATTTACCAATCTCAGGTCAACCAGTGTACCTACAGGTTAATCGTCGTCAATTTAAGTGCGATAATTGTCGAAAACCCTTTAGTGAAGAGTTAGATTTTGTCGCCAAGAAACGAACCTATACGAAAAGACTAGCCGAGAATATACTCGAACAATTAAAAGAAGGAGATATTTTAAATGTTAGCCGAAGAAATGACGTAACGGAAGAAGAGA